>NZ_JBTREW010000006.1:0-244060 GCF_054823925.1 Bacillus sp. F9_6S_D1_P_5
CAAGGGGTTCAAGGTAACACGGGTGCTACTGGCGCTACCGGTGCTACTGGGCCTCAAGGTAACACAGGCGCTACTGGTGCTACCGGCGCTACTGGGCCTCAAGGTAACACAGGCGCTACTGGCGCTACCGGTGCCACTGGACCTCAAGGGGTTCAAGGTAACACGGGTGCTACTGGCGCTACCGGTGCTACTGGGCCTCAAGGTAACACAGGCGCTACTGGTGCTACCGGCGCTACTGGACCTCAAGGGGTTCAAGGTAACACGGGTGCTACGGGTGCTACTGGTGCTACCGGCGCTACTGGGCCTCAAGGTAACACAGGCGCTACTGGCGCTACCGGTGCTACTGGGCCTCAAGGTAACACAGGCGCTACTGGTGCTACTGGACCTCAGGGACCTCAAGGTAACACGGGTGCTACGGGTGCTACTGGTGCTACTGGTGCCACCGGACCTCAAGGTGTTCAAGGTAACACGGGTGCTACTGGTGCTACCGGTGCCACTGGACCTCAGGGACCTCAAGGTAACACGGGTGCTACTGGTGCTACCGGCGCTACTGGACCTCAGGGACCTCAAGGTAACACGGGTGCTACGGGTGCTACCGGCGCTACTGGACCTCAAGGGGTTCAAGGTAACACGGGTGCTACGGGTGCTACCGGCGCTACTGGACCTCAAGGGGTTCAAGGTAACACAGGTGCTACTGGTGCTACCGGTGCTACTGGTGCTACCGGTGCCACTGGACCTCAAGGGGTTCAAGGTAACACAGGTGCTACCGGTGCCACTGGACCTCAAGGTGTTCAAGGTAACACGGGTGCTACTGGTGCTACCGGCGCTACTGGACCTCAAGGCGTTCAAGGTAACACGGGTGCTACTGGTGCTACCGGTGCCACTGGACCTCAAGGCGTTCAAGGTAACACAGGTGCTACTGGTGCTACCGGCGCTACTGGACCTCAAGGCGTTCAAGGTAACACGGGTGCCACTGGCGCTACTGGGCCTCAAGGCGTTCAAGGTAACACAGGTGCTACCGGCGCTACTGGACCTCAAGGTGTTCAAGGGCCAACGGGCGCTACTGGTATAGGGGCTACCGGACCTACTGGGCCTACTGGACCTAGCTTCCCTGTAGCAACAATTGTTGTAACAAACAACATTCAACAAACAGTACTCCAATTTAACAACTTCATTTTTAATACCGCAATTAATGTAAACAATATTATCTTCAACGGTACAGATACAGTTACTGTTATCAACGGTGGTATTTATGTAATTAGCGTATCCATCTCTACAACTGCACCAGGATGCGCTCCACTCGGAATAGGAATTTCAATAAATGGAGCAGTCGCAACTGACAACTTCTCTTCAAATCTAATAGGCGACTCACTTTCATTTACTACAATCGAAACATTAACTGCCGGCGCAAACATTTCTGTCCAATCTACTCTTAACGAGATTACGATCCCCGCAACAGGAAACACTAACATTCGCCTTACTGTATTTAGAATCGCTTAAATTCACTATGTATTGTTTATGGCAAATAAAAAAAGAGCGAGAAAATCGCTCTTTTTTTGTTATGTACAATAATTCATTACTACTCTAATTCAATTGAAACATTTTTTTGTGGAACAAATGTAGAAATTGCATGTTTATAAATAAGCTGTTGCTTACCTTCTGTTTCCAGTAGGACTGTAAAATTATCAAATCCTTTAATTAATCCACGAAGCTGGAAACCATTTAATAAGTACAGCGTAACAAACGTATTCTCTTTACGGAGTTGATTTAAAAACTGATCTTGAATATTGATTGATTGCTTCATGTCGAATCCTCCTCTTTTTCTCTACTTACTATTATTCGACTTTAGTTGTAACTTTCCTTCTATGTATCGTAAAATTTCTGACGTTTTTTCACCGTCTGTAACATCAAACCATGTGACATCCATCTTATTACGGAACCACGTTAATTGACGCTTTGCATAACGACGTGAATTTGTCTTTAATTGTGATACCGCTTCTTCTAAAGAGACACGATCCTCAAAATAATCATATATCTCTTTATACCCAATCGCTTGAATAGATTGACAATCTCTTATCCCTCTATTATACAATCCTTCTACTTCTTCTAATAAACCTTGTTCCATCATTATATCAACTCGTAAGTTAATGCGATCGTATAGCATTTCTCGATCCATTGTCAAGCCAATCAAGGAAACATCGTATAATAACTCATTTTCTTGTTTTTCAAGCTGATCACTCATTTTTTCACCCGTCGTGTGAAAAATTTCTAAAGCTCTAATGACACGGCGGACATTATTTGCATGAATACGCTCAGCGCTTTCCGGGTCTACTTCTTGTAATTTTTTATGTACATATTCCACACCATGTTCTACTGCTACCTTTTCCATCTGTTCTCGGTATGTAGTATCACCAGCATCATCCGTAAACTGATAATCGAATAAAACAGATTGTATATACAGACCCGTTCCACCAACGATAATTGGCAATTTACCACGTTCTGTAATTTCTCGAATATGCTTACGAACACGTGCTTGAAATTCGGCAACAGAAAATGATTCTTCCGGATTTTTTATATCGACCATATAATGTGGAATTCCGTCCATCTCTTCTTCCGTCACCTTTGCAGTTCCAATATCCATCGTACGATAAATCTGCATGGAATCTCCACTTATTATTTCACCATTCAATGCTTTGGCAAGATCAATACTTAACTTCGTCTTTCCAACAGCAGTTGGTCCAATGATGACAGCAACTTTTTCACGTTGCACTTCTCCCATATCATTCAACTCTCTTTATGTGATGTACTCCATCTATTGATTATATCCAATCTTACCAATTTTAACGGCATGATTGCAAGTTCTTTCATTCCGGTACATGAAATTATAAACAAAAAAAGAACATAGTTTGTCCAATTCCGCATATACATGAGTAAAAATACCTTTGAGAGGATGAGTTGACTATGGAACAATCTGCCATCAATTTTTCATCATTAACAAAAGACCTTATTTTAGCTACTGCTACAAAAGAACAAAATTGTTCACAAGAAGAATTATACTTCGCCTTAAATTGTTTACTACGTTCTTTTCATTCTACTCTCCAAGAAACTACATTACATCCAGAAAATCAAAATACAGAGTATATACAAAATCAATTTTGCAGTGCATATAAAATTATTACAGGTAAAACGATTTATCCTTTTCAATAATTCATAAAAGGCGGTTGCTTACACACTTTCAAGCAACCGCCTTTTATATTAATACTTATACACTACTCTATAACTTTCACTTTTACAGATTTGCGCCCCCAGCTATTAGCACTACCGTCTGAACCTACTAAAACATCGATACGATTTCCTTTAATCGCACCACCAGTATCACCAGCAATCGCTTCTCCATATCCTTCTACCCATACTTTTGACCCAAGTGGAATTACTTTAGGATCAACAGCAATTACTTTCATATTTGGATTCGCTGTTAAATCATGCCCCATTGCAGTTAATACACGACCACCATACGTACCATTCTCACTTGGATGCGCTGTATACGCTGTCGCTTCTACTGTTATTTCACGTCCACCAGCAGGTGCACTTGTTTGAGTAGATTTCGCAACTTGTTTCGTAGTTGATCGCTGTTTTACCACAGGTTTATTTGATTCTACATTCTTAACAGACTCTTTATTCTTAACCACTTTATTATTCTTAACCGGCGTATTTACTCTTACTGGCGCTTCTTCTTGCGTTACAACTTCTTTCTTTTCAATTACAGGTGCCGTTCCTGTTAAAAATGGCACGTGAACATATCCTGTTTTTCCATTGTAGTCAAATTGCAACCATTCATTTTGAACTTGATTTGTTGTTTCAATTACATCATCTTTATTTAGTTTACCAAGAATTTCAGAATCAGTATTCGCTCCAGCCCGAACATTTAACACGCCCGCCGTCACATAATATGTACTTTTTGTAAATTCAGCACTTACAAACGCTTCTTGACCATTTAATTTAATTTTTGTCCATCCGTTTTCTGTATTTACAACATCTAATTTATTTCCACTTAACATTTTACCTACAAGCTTAGACTCTACAGTTGGGTTTTCTCTAACATTTAATACGTCTGTTGTTACAATCGTTTCTGCTTTCGCAGAACCTGCAAAAATCCCAAGACCAAAAACTGCCGCCGTTGCTATACCTAATAATTTTTTCATGAATAGCCTCCATTTGCTTTGTTTTCGTATTTTCATTATAGCAACAGATTTTTAGGATTTTTAGAAATCACACAATTACAAACCATTCGTAATATGCGATTAATGAGTTGTAACATAAATTTCCATATTAACGAATCTCATTTCCAATAGAATCCTCAATAGTTTTCATATATTTTCCACATACAAGCACCAGAATTTTTTCCAGAAAAAATTACAGTATTACTTTTTTGTTACAAAAAAATCATATTTCATTACATCTTTTACCAAAATTCATCATACTCCAATTATTAACCCCTTTTTTTGTAATAAAAAGGAGCAGCTAATAAAAGCTACTCCCTTTACATCTGTTATTTAACTTTCTTTTTCCAAATCCCCATCATAAGAGCTGAAACAACTGTCCCTATCAATATTGAGAAAATATAAAGCACTGGTTTATTTACTAATGCGATAACAAACAATCCACCATGCGGTGCTGGTAATGTAATTTGGAATAACATAGATAATGCACCCGCAATACTTGAACCAACAACACAACTTACTATTACTCGAATCGGATCTGCTGCTGCAAATGGAATTGCACCTTCTGTAATAAACGACGCGCCCATAATATAATTTGTTAAACCGGATTTACGTTCTGCTTCAGTAAACTTTGATTTAAATAAAGTAGTTGCGAATGCAATCGCTAACGGCGGTACCATACCACCAGCCATAACAGCAGAGTGAACGCCAAAGTTCTGCGCTTCTATTGCAGCAATACCAAATGTAAATGCAGCTTTATTGATTGGACCACCCATATCAATTGCCATCATGCCGCCTAAAATAAGACCTAATAATATAGCATTTGTACCGTTCAAACCATTTAACCATCCTGTTAACATTTCATTCAATGCTACTACAGGTGGGTTTACTACTTTTTGCATAACAACTCCTGTAATTAATAATCCAAAGACCGGATATAACAATACAGGTTTAATTCCTTCTAACTGTACTGGTAATCCTGAAAACAATTTTTTCAATCCTAAAACAACATACCCAGCTAAGAAACCAGCAATTAATCCACCTAAAAATCCAGCATTCGCATGTGCTGCTAAAAATCCACCGACAACACCAGGCATAAAACCAGGACGATCAGCAATAGAACTCGCAATAAATCCAGCTAAAATTGGTACGAGGAATAAAAACGCCCCTGTTTTACCTCCACCAATAGACATTAACAACTCGGCCAACGGTCCTTCTGCTTTTATACCACCAACCCAAAATGCTAGTGCAATTAAAATTCCTCCACCAACAACGAATGGAAGCATATTACTTACACCGTTCATTAAGTGCTTATAAATCCCTAACCCTTTTTCCTTCTCTGTGCTTTCCGTCTTTCCATCTTCTTTTATTCCTTTAAAGATTGGCGCGTCTTGTTTTACAGCTCGGTTAAGAAGCATTTCCGTCTTTCTAATCCCATCAGCGACTGGTACTTGAATGACATGTTTCCCAGCAAAACGGTTCATTTCTACTTGTTTATCTGCCGCAACAATTATAGCTGTTGCTCGTTCAATATCCTCTTTCGTTAAACCGTTTTTTATACCTGTTGATCCGTTCGTTTCAACTTTAATCGCTATACCTAGCTCTGTTGCTTTTGCTTTCAAGCTATCCGCAGCCATATACGTGTGAGCGATTCCAGTTGGGCAAGCTGTAACAGCTAATACGTACGGTTCATTCCCTTCTGGTTTTGCAACTTCAACCTCTTCCTCTTTATCCTTCTCTTTTTCATCAAATAAACGAAGAAGTTCCTCCTCATCCTTTGCTTCTAATAATTGCTTACGAAACGCTTCATCCATTAATAATGTAGATAGGCGCGATAACGTTTCTAAATGAGTATTATTCGCCCCTTCACTTGCAGCAATCATAAAGAATAAATGTGCTGGCTGTCCGTCAAGCGATTCATAGTTGATACCGCTTACACTTCTACCAAAACAAATCGCTGGTTGCTTAACAGCTTTTGTTTTCGCATGAGGTATTGCAATCCCTTCCCCTATTCCAGTTGTACTTTGTGACTCCCGCTTTAAAATCGCTTCTTTAAATTCCGCTTTACTATTTAAACGGTTTGCGCCGGCTAATTTCTCAACTAATTCATCTATGACAGCTTCTTTATTTGAAGCTGTCAAATTCATAATAACTGTATCCCTTTTTAATAGTTCTGTAATTTTCATATGTTGCTTCCCCCTATCGCTTAGCTACAATTACTTGCGACAACAATTCTTCTACGTTTTCCTTTTCACATAAATCAGCTGAAAATGCTGTTGCACTCCCTGTTGCAACGCCATATTGAAATGCTTTTTCAATATCTTTTGTCTGTTCATATTTACCTACAAATCCTGCAACGAGAGAATCTCCAGCCCCAACCGAATTAATTACAACACCTTTTGGAACAGTTGCTTCATATATACCTTCTGCCGTAAATAATAAAGCTCCATCTCCTGCCATCGATACGATAACGTGTTCTACACCTTGTTCGATTAATTTTCTTCCATATGGTACAACATCTTCTACTGTCGAAATCTCCACTCCGAATAACTCACCAAGTTCATGATGATTAGGCTTTATTAAGAATGGCTTATTTTTAATTACGTGTTGCAGTGCACTTCCGCTCGCATCGACTACTATGCGAATACCTTTTTCAGCTCCAAACGCTGCGATTGATTCATAAAAGGTAGTTGGGATAGATGCAGGTACACTTCCAGCTAGTACAACACAATCTCCCTGCTTCATACTTTCGATTTGTTTCATTAATTGTTCAAATTGATCATTTGTCACACTAGGTCCTTGCCCATTTAATTCTGTTTCTTCTTGCCCTTTTATTTTCACATTGATTCGAGAATCTTCATCTACTTGGACGAAATTTGTTGTTACACCTTCCGCCTGTAATACATCTTTAATAAATTGACCAGTAAATCCACCAATAAATCCAAGCGCTATATTTTCAACACCTAAACGATGGAGAACGCGAGAAACATTAATCCCTTTTCCACCAGGAAATTTCATATCTTTCTCTGCTCGATTTACTGCGCCTAAATCAAAGGAATTCACTTGTACTACATAATCAATAGATGGATTTAAAGTAACTGTATAGATCATTGTTTATCAGCCTCAATTACATTGGTTTGTCTTTTATATTTTTCTAAATCAATTTCTAAATGGTTTGTAATAATATTTGCCTCTTCAACATTGGCAATTTTCGCAAATGCAACTTCCGAAAACTTACTTTCATCAATTAAGAAATATCCTTCGTTCGCTAATGTTAGTGCCATTTGTTTTAAAAGTGCCTCTTCTGGATCCGGTGTTGTAAAACCCAGTTGTTCATGGACACCATTCGCGCCTAAAAAACATTTATCAAAACGATACTTTTGCATACTTTCCTGTGCCATAGCACCGATTAAAGCTTTCGTCCTACTTTTCATCATTCCACCTAGTAAATATGCACGAATATTATTTTCAACTAAAGCTTCAATATGCATAAGTCCATTAGTAACGACAGTAACATCTTTATTTATTAAAAATGGAATCATTTCAAATGTCGTACTTCCCGCATCTAAATAAATACAATCACCTTGTTCAACAATGCTAGCGGCATACTTCGCAATTTGTTGTTTTATTTGAATGTTTTTGGATGATTTTTCAACCATCGTCGGCTCCTGTCCTTTTCCCGTTAAAACAGCCGCACCACCGTGAACTCTTTTTAGTAACCTTTGTTTTTCCAATTGCGCTAAATCACGACGAATTGTTGATTCAGAGCTTTCTGTGCTTTCCACTAATTGTTGTAATTTAACAACCTTCTGCTCTTTTACAAGTTGCAATATCATTTGATGACGTTCAGGAGTTAACATTTCATTCACCTCTTCTTTGATTACAGTATAATGAAAACGATCACAAAAATCAACCATAAACATTCATAAATAATCAAAATCAACCACAAACAGTTATAAACAGCAAAAAAGAAACCCATTTGATATAACAATCAAATGGGTTTCTTTGCTCGATTCACTTATAAAGAAGCTTTATATATACTTAAAACATCGTCTTTATTTAATTTTTTAAAGTTACCAAATTCACCATAAGCCATCGCTTTATCCGCCATTACATCAATTTCATTTTCTCCAATAGCATAATCAGCTAATGTTACCGGCGCCTCAATTGAAGTCCAAAATTGACGTAACGCCTCAATTCCTTCTAACGCAATTTCTCGATCAGTCTTCCCATCTGTTTCTACATCGAATACACGAATAGCAAACTGTTTAAAACGACTTACATTTTCATCTACAACATGCTTCATCCAGTTCGGGAATAGAATTGCTAAACCGCCTCCATGTGGTATATCATGAACCGCAGAAACTGCGTGCTCAATATTGTGAGTTGCCCAGTCTCCTTTTACTCCCATCGCTAAAATGCCGTTTAGCGCCATAGTACCGCAATATAAAATAGTTTCTCTATGCTCATAACTTTCTAAATCACTTAAAAGCTTAGGAGCGGTTTCAATTACTGTTTTTAAAACAGACTCACAATAACGATCTTGTAATTCTGTATTTGTTCCATGATGGAAATATTGCTCTAATACGTGCGACATAATATCTACCATACCGTAAATTGTTTGATTCCTCGGCACAGACTCAGTATGAACGGGATCTAAAATTGAAAATTGCGGGAAAGTAACTGGACTACCCCAGCCATATTTTTCATTCGTTTCCCAGTTTGTAATAACAGAACCAGCATTCATTTCAGATCCTGTTGCCGCAAGCGTAAGCACCGTACCAAACGGTAATGCCTCACTAGCAAATGCTTTTTTCGTTACAATATCCCATACATCTCCATCGTACTTACTACCAGCAGCAATTGCCTTCGTACAGTCGATTACACTTCCTCCACCAACTGCTAAAATAAATTCAACACCATTCTCTTTACAAATTTGAATTCCTTTCTTTACAGTTGATACACGTGGATTCGGTTCAACACCTGTCAATTCGAATACTTCTGCATTTATATCTTTTAAAATAGAAAGTACATTATCATAAATACCATTTCTTTTAATGCTGCCTCCCCCATATACGAGTAGAACTTTTTTACCGAACTGTGGAATTTCAGCTTTTAACTGTTCTAATTGACCTTTACCGAAAATAAGTTTCGTTGGATTACGAAATACAAAATTTTGCATATCCCTTTACCATCCCTTCTATATGAAAAGCAACTATACTTTTGTATAACATATTTTTTTCATTTCACAAAAATATTTGCCTAACAAAAAAATCTCAGCCTGCAGGCTGAGATTTTTTATTGATAATAAGGTGAGATCATTAAGTAAACAATAACACCAGACAAACTTACATATAACCAAATCGGCATCGTCCAACGTACAATTTTACGATGACGTGTTAATTGATTTGTAAAACCAAATACAAGTGCAAACAATGCAAGCGGTACAATAATTGCTGCCAGGATAATATGTGTAATTAAAATGATGAAATACACATATTTAATGAATCCTTCTCCGCCAAAATGTGTTGCCGGCGCCAAGTAATGATACGATAAATAAGAAACACAAAATAGCAACGTTGTTGTAAATGCTGCCAGGATGAAACCACGGTGCATTTTCACATTCTTCTTAATAATAGAGTATAAAGCTGCTAATAAGAATACGAACGTAAAGCTATTAAAAATTGCATTTAACATTGGTAAAATTGTTACATCAAAATGTACTTCTCCTTCATAGCCAACAGGTCCAAAGAACAAAAATAAAATAATCGCATTTACAATTACAGAAAGCGTTATCACAATAGGAGCATAGCTTTTCTGATTTGTTGATTGATCCACCAAAATGGTCACTCCCTCTTCCTTCAAATATGTATACGTAACCTCACTATTTTAACATACTATTCACAGTGTAAATGTGACAATAGTTTGACACAGTAAGACAGAGCAAAGAAAAAAATCCTTCTTAATAAAACTTCTTAAGAAGGATTTTATCGCTTTATTATTTAAATAGCAATGTAATTAGTTTTTGTTGAAAAACATATTGCTATATGCTTGAAAAATTTCAGACACTTGATATCCCATTAATGAAATTGCTGTTAATGAAAAGAAACCAATCATAAGAAATCGAAACCACATATAAATCTCCTCCTTGTATTTAGCTTAAAAAACGTTCGCTATATTACAAGTTGAGTGGCACTCTTCATCATCACTTTCCTTTTTCTTTACAATTGCAGTTATAAATCGAATCATAAAGAATATAACAAAAGGAAAATGTTCGTAATTCACATTGGCATAGTTTAGCAACGGCTCGCGCTGCACGTCGAACGAGGATGAGAAGGAATAGAACATACCTTGCTCTTCCATATATACAATTACAATTTTCATACAAAACATTATTCCTAGAAACGAAACAATATCTTGCCATTCTGTCGTATATAACAGGTTATACAGCTCTAATACGTACTCTTCCATCGTCATCCCCCCTTCCTTTTTTACCATTTTGCTCGCCTTCGTATAAAAAGTCAAGAAAAAAGTTTATATTCACTATGACAATAGTAATTACTTGTTTCTATGATTATATATGATTCTTTTATAGCAATGATTAGGTGTAACTCTATTCTAAAACAAGAAATTAGAATCGAACAGATTCCTCATTCTTACTTTTAGGATTCAACACTGTACTATTCTTATTTCTAATAAAAATAAAATAAGAAATTATTATAAGAACGGTAACAAGCATCGTTAAAAGCGCCTGCGAACGTAAAGATTCGATTGCAAGCATGGCAACTAAAACTGCTATAATAGCGGCAATTGTAACATACGTTACATACGGGAAAAGCCACATTTTCACTTTCAAATTTTGTTGTTCTACTTTCCCCATTTTTTTACGCATCTTTAAATGTGAAACCGCTATAACGAGATAAACGAGTAGCGCAATCCCGCCAGATGCATTCACTAAAAATAAAAAGACTTTATCTGGAGATATGTAACTAAACACAACTCCAATATAAGCAAAGAACGTTCCAAATAATACTGCCCGAACTGGAACACCACTACTATTCAATTTCAAAAATGCCTTTGGAGCATCTCCTCTTTCTGCCATCGAAAAAAGCATTCTTGAGTTCGTATATAAACCCGAATTTAAACATGAAAGTACGGCTGTTAAAACGATAAAATTCATAATTTGTGCTGCCGCTGGTATCCCTATATGTTCCAGTACCGCTACAAACGGACTTTTTAGTATGTTCGCTGAATTCCATGGAAGAAGTGTAACAACTACAGCAATCGATCCAATGAAAAATACGAGAATACGCCAAATTACACTATTTGTTGCTGTTTTGACTGCTTTTACAGGTTCGGCAGACTCTCCAGCGGCTACTGCAACAATCTCTGATCCCATAAATGAAAATATAACGACGGTAATTCCAAGTAGCACCGAACTTATACCATTTGGCATAAATCCTCCTTGCCCTACTAAATTCGAAGTGCCAGGCGCTTCCGTTCCTGGTACAAATCCTAGAATAACAGCGAGTCCGAGACAAAGGAACAAAACAATACTTATTACTTTAATAAATGAAAACCAATATTCAAACTCTCCAAATGATTTCACTGAAAAAACATTTGTCAACGTTAATAAAATCGTTAATATTAGGCTTAATAACCAGAGTGGGATGTCTGGAATCCAGTATTGAATAATACCAGCACCTGCTGTAGCTTCTATTGCAATAACAATTACCCAGAAAAACCAATATAGCCACCCAATTGTATACCCCGCCCATGGACCAATTGCTTCTCTTGCATATGTTGCAAATGAACCACTTGTCGGATTAATAGCTGCCATTTCTCCTAGCATTCTCATAACGAAAATGACTAGAAGTCCTGCTAATGCATATGAAACGATAGAACCTGGTCCTGCTGAATGCACAACCGCACCACTTCCAACAAACAAACCAGCTCCTATTACGCCGCCAATTGAGATCATTGTAATATGGCGTATTTTGAGGTCTTTCTTAAGATTTTTATCCAACTCTTGTACATCCCCTTCCAAACATAATTTTGAAATTTATGTAAGAGTATTATGCGAAAAACCTTGTCCTATACTTTAAAATATATCAAAATATTCTGAATTTAACAATCGTAATGCAAGCTTCTAATGAAATTATTACATTCGGTTTAATATTTTTCCATACACAATTGTTGAGAAAATTATAATCACCTTACAAAAGAATGAATTTTCAGATATCATTAAATGAACAAGATTATACATCTAGACAACTTTTTGTATAGGAGTGTTGATATGTTAAACAAGTTCAAATTCATTTGTTGTACTTTAGTAATTTTCTTACTGCTACCACTAGTCCCCTTTCAACCACAAGCAGCAACCAATTTAGGATCAAAACTACTCGTTGGATACTGGCATAACTTCGATAACGGTACTGGCATTATTAAATTAAAAGACGTTTCATCAAAATGGGATGTAATCAATGTATCTTTCGGTGAAACTGGTGGTGATCGTTCCACTGTTGAATTTTCTCCTGTGTATGGTACAGATGCAGAGTTCAAATCAGATATTGCTTATTTAAAAAGCAAAGGAAAAAAAGTAGTTCTTTCAATAGGTGGACAAAATGGGGTCGTTTTACTTCCTGACAATGCCGCTAAGCTACGTTTTATTAATTCCATACAATCTCTAATCGATAAATACGGTTTTGATGGAATAGATATTGATCTTGAATCAGGAATTTACTTAAACGGAAATGACACTAATTTCAAAAACCCCACGACTCCTCAAATCGTAAATCTTATTTCAGCTATTCGGACAATCTCAGATCATTATGGTCCAGGTTTTCTATTAAGCATGGCCCCTGAAACAGCTTATGTTCAAGGGGGTTATAGCGCATACGGAAGCATCTGGGGTGCATATTTACCGATCATTTACGGAGTGAAAGACAAACTAACATACATTCACGTTCAACACTACAACGCTGGTAGCGGGATTGGAATGGACGGTAATAACTACAATCAAGGTACAGCAGATTACGAGGTCGCTATGGCAGATATGCTCTTACATGGTTTTCCCGTAGGTGGTAATGCAAATAATATTTTCCCAGCTCTTCGTTCGGATCAAGTCATGATTGGACTTCCTGCAGCACCAGCAGCCGCTCCAAGTGGCGGATATATTTCTCCAACTGAAATGAAAAAAGCTTTAGATTATATCATTAAAGGAATTCCTTTCGGAGGAAAGTATAAACTTTCAAATCAGAGTGGCTACCCTGCATTCCGCGGCCTAATGTCTTGGTCTATTAATTGGGATGCAAAAAACAACTTTGAATTCTCTAATAACTATAGAACATATTTCGATGCGATTCCCTTGCAAAAATAATAAAAAACATCAATGGGTTATTTAACCTATTGATGTTTTCTAGTCAGAGTGTTGGGAACCCCTACAGGGTTCCCAACACTCTGACTTTCTTTGAAAGCCCTCCTACTAATCTAAAGTAGTCTAGCTACTATTTTGCTTCAATACAAATACTGAAAGTTCAGGTACACTCCAAAATCTAACAGGCATTCGTGTTGTCCCAATACCACGATTTACGTATAAATGTAACGACTTATTCTTCCCTTCTAATTCATACATACCTTCCACATAGCTATCAGCTAATTTTGTAGTAATTAATGGACCTATAAAAGGAATTTGAACTTGTCCTCCGTGACTATGTCCTGACAATTGAAAATCAACTGGGTAACGAGCTACTTTGTCTACAACATCCGGCTCATGTACTAAGAGCATATTGAAATCTTGTTGCCTTACTTGTTTTAAAGTCGCGTCTATTTGTGGCTTCCCTAATAAAAAATCATCCAAACCTGATATTGTAATATAATTGCCGTTTTCCACTTTAATTTTCTGCACTTCATTTACCAACACAGAGAAACCAGCTTCCTCCATATATTTTTTATAAAATAAACTACCTCCCCCGCCCCTATCATGATTCCCAAACACTGCAAATTTCCCTAAAGGCGCATGTATTTTCCGCAAAATACCTTTCGCTTCTTCTCTTTCTGCCTTATACGATCCAAACTTATCTATTAAATCCCCTGTAAAAACTACTACATCCGGATGTAACGCATTCATCTTCTCCACCAAATTTTCTAGTTGTTTTAGTGTAAATTCTGGGCCTAAATGCACATCCGAGAATTGTAATATCTTCTTATTATTAAATTCTTTAGGAATTGTAGAAGCTTCTATTTCATTCCACGTAACAGTTACTAGTTTTCGCTCTATTTCTGTCGCATAGAAATACAAACTTATTGAAATCATTACTATACTTATGAAACTGATTATACATATCTTGACAATTGATTTTTTTTGTTCTTTTTTTACATGATGCGTATTCATGTTCTCACCTCTAGAAGTACTTTAAAGCTTTATTGTGACATTAATGTGACAACATGAACTATGTTAGTTATATCCAATTCCACTCTACTCACTTTGACAAATTTATACAGAAGTCATAACATATTTTTATAATACATAGATTCTTAAAAATGTTCCATCTATTCATTTCATCATTTTATTAAGGAGAGATTATTCATGTCTGTATTTACACCAGAAGAAATTACGGAACTTGCTGCGAATTCCGGAAGAAAAAAAGCTCATTTATCATTACTCCCTATGTTAATTCTCGGTTTTTTTGGTGGTGCTTTCATAGCGTTAGGGTATTTACTCGATATTCACGTTATTGGAACAATGCCAAAATCGTGGGGATCATTTGCTAGTTTTCTAGGTGCAGCTGTATTCCCTATCGGTCTTATACTCGTTATTCTTGCAGGTGGTGAATTAGTA
This sequence comes from Bacillus sp. F9_6S_D1_P_5, assembly GCF_054823925.1. Classification (NCBI taxonomy): domain Bacteria; kingdom Bacillati; phylum Bacillota; class Bacilli; order Caryophanales; family Bacillaceae; genus Bacillus; species Bacillus sp. F9_6S_D1_P_5. Next base: position 15,061 of record NZ_JBTREW010000006.1, read on the forward strand.
ACTGGCAATATGATGACTGTTTCAATGGCGTGGCTTCACAAGAAAATCGACTTATTTCACTTCATTCGAAATTTAGTTATTGTTACGTTTAGCAACTTCATAGGTGCTATATTCGTTGCTTATTTTTTCGGTCATATCGTCGGATTAACAGAAGGCGCTTTTTTAGCGAAAACAGCTTCTATTGCGCAAGCTAAACTACAAGATACACCAATGCAAGCCTTCATTTCTGCTATCGGATGTAATTGGCTCGTTTGTTTAGCTGTTTGGCTTAGTATGGGAAGTAAAGAATTTATCGGAAAGATTCTCGGCATTTGGTTCCCAGTTATGACTTTTGTTGCGATTGGCTTCCAACACGTTGTAGCCAATATGTTTGTCATCCCAGCTGCAATTTTTGCTGGTCATTTAACTTGGATTGAATACTTTCCAAACTTCATTTTCGTTTTCTTCGGAAACTTAGTAGGAGGTATGTTCTTTGTAGCATTACCTTATTTCATATCTTATAATAAGAAACTACCTTCCAATAAAGAGCAAACCGAATTAAAGAAAAAATCTGTATCCGCTTAAATGAACCGTCTATACAGACGTATCTAAAAAATATTACAAATTTCATTTTTTTTACGAATATATGTGCGTACACTTGTTCTCGAATGTTTTATACGTTATAATAACAACTTAAATAGCATTATTTACATATGAGGTGAAAAACATGAACAAAACAGAATTAATCAAAAACGTAGCACAAAATGCTGAGATTTCTCAAAAAGAAGCTACTGTAGTTGTACAAACTGTAGTAGAATCAATCACTAACACTTTAGCTGCTGGTGAAAAAGTACAACTTATCGGATTCGGTACATTTGAAGTTCGCGAAAGAGCTGCTCGTACAGGCCGTAACCCACAAACTGGTGAAGAAATGCAAATCGCAGCTTCTAAAGTACCTGCTTTCAAAGCTGGTAAAGAACTTAAAGAAGCTGTAAAATAATGAAAAAATAGCCTTCTCGTTTACGAGAGGGCTATTTTTTTCATTACATAATTAATAAAAATCTGACCGTTATGCTGTTTCTTTTATTCCTTTATGCAAATAAAACCTTTATTTTCAAAGAAAGGTTTTGCTGTAACACTCGCTTCTGTATATATCTCCCTATGCCCCAAGTTCACTGCTTCTTTTTCTAACTTCTGTAGTATGTAGGAAGCTATCCTTTTCCCTTGATAATCTTTATGCGTAAATAAGCGATCTACGTAATGATCTTCATTATAATCTCCAAATCCCACTATCACACCGTTATGATCCGCTACATAACTAATATTCCTCTCTAAAGAATGTAACCAACTTTCTCTATCTAGTGGATCCGGTGCCCACGCCTGTAGCTGTAACACGTTATAATCTTTTGCATTAATTGTATGAACTGTTTCATAGAACAACTGTAATACTTGTTCTAAATCCTCTTTATGGAAAGTTCTAATGATCGTGTCTTTTAACATATATGAACCTCCTTACTAAACTATTATTTAACTTTTTTACCATCTAGTATTCAATATTTCTGCTTTATTATATCTTTTTTCTTTCTATACAAACAAAAAACAATACTTATTTCAAAGTATTGTTTTTTGTTTGTAAGCATATGCAATTACTCTATAGATTTTTATTTTTTTAATTTCACTCTTTGCAGTCGTAATGCATTTAATACAACGGATACAGAACTAAATGCCATCGCGGCTCCAGCAACCCAAGGTGCTAAGAAACCGAACGCTGCAATCGGGATGCCTAAGCCGTTATAAGCTAATGCCCAGAATAAGTTTTGCTTAATATTTCTTATTGTCATCTTACTCATAAAGATTGCATCAGCAATACTATTTAAATCACCACGGATTAACGTAATATCTGCCGCTTCCATCGCTACATCCGTTCCTGTTCCAATTGCCATACCGATATCCGCCGTAGCCAGTGCAGGAGCGTCATTTATTCCATCTCCAACCATTGCTACTTTTTTACCTTGCGCTTGCAGTTTTTTCACTTCTTCTGCTTTTCCTTCTGGTAATACTTCTGCAATTACGTGATCAATACCAACTTGCTTAGCGATTGCCTGAGCAGTTTGTGTATTATCTCCTGTAATCATAACAACGTCTAGCCCCATTTTCTTAAGTCTTGCGATAGCTGCTTTTGAAGTATCTTTTACAGTATCCGCAACGGCTACTATTCCAGCATACTCCTTATCTATTGCTATTAACATTGCTGTTTTTCCTTCTCGTTCTAGCGCTTCCATCGATTTAGAAACTTCTTCAATATCAATATCGAATTTCTTCATTAATCGACGTGTACCAATTAATAATTGTTTCTCTTCTACAACTGATTCGATGCCGAATCCTGGAATTGCTTCAAATGTTTCTGAACTTGGGATATCAATTTTCTTTTCTTTAATTCCTTCTACAATCGCTTCTGCAAGTGGATGTTCAGAATTTTTTTCTGCCGCACCTACTAAACGTAGTATTTCTTCTTCGTGGAATCCATCTGCTACAATTACATCTGTTAGCACCGGCTTCCCGTTTGTCACAGTACCTGTTTTATCTAAAATAACTGTATCTAATCGGTGCGTTGCTTCTAAATGCTCCCCGCCCTTAAATAAAATACCATACTCTGCTGATCTTCCTGATCCCGCCATAATAGATGTAGGCGTTGCAAGCCCTAATGCACACGGACAAGCGATAACAAGTACGGCGATCATTTTCTCAAGTGCTCCGCCAAAATCACCAGGTGTAACAAATAGCATCCATACTGCAAATGTGATAATTGCAATCACAACTACAACCGGTACGAAAATACCTGAAATTTGATCTGCTACCCTTTGAATAGGAGCTTTTGAACCTTGAGCCTCTTCTACTACTTTAATAATTTGAGCTAATGCAGTATCTCTTCCTACCTTAGTTGCTTTAACTTTTAAAAACCCATTTTTATTTATTGTAGAACCGATTACTCCATCCCCAATTGTTTTATCAACTGGAATACTTTCACCTGTTAACATCGATTCATCTATCGCTGACTTTCCTTCTACAATTTCCCCATCTACTGGGATTTTTTCACCAGGCTTTACATAAACGATATCACCAGTTACCACTTCTTCGATTAAAATTTTTATTTCTGTTCCATCTCGTACAACAGTAGCGGTTTTCGCCTGTAATCCCATTAATTTTTTAATTGCTTCTGACGAGCGTCCTTTTGCTTTCGCCTCAAATAATTTACCTAAAATAATTAATGTAATAAGTACTGCACTCGTTTCAAAATACAAGTCTGTCATATGTTCCGAAGAACCAATCGACTTAATACTTAAATACACACTGTAGAAATACGCTGCAGACGTTCCAAGTGCCACGAGAACATCCATATTAGCGCTTTTATTTCGTAACGCTTTATAAGCTCCAACATAAAACTGCCCACCAATGATAAACTGAACTGGAGTTGCAAGAGCTAGTTGTACCCAAGGGTTCATAAGCATATCAGGTAAATAAATAAATGATGTAAATGAGAAATGACTTACCATTGCCCAAAGTAACGGGAATGATAAAATAAACGAAATGATAAATTTCTTCTTTTGTCGCTCAATTTCTTGTAAGCGATGATCAGTTGATCCGTCTTGCTCATCTGATTTCACTTCCAATTTATATCCTAATTTCGTAATTGCACTCTTCATTTCATTTACATTAATTTCATCAGGATTAAAATCTACTGTAGCCGATTCCAAAGCGAAATTTACTGTCGCTCCGTTCACACCTTGTAACTTATTTAAACGCTTTTCTACTCTATTCGCACATGCTGCGCATGTCATCCCTGAAACAGTAAACTCAGCTTTATCACTTACAATTCCATATCCTAACGATTCAACTTTTTCCTTAAATTGTTGCGGATTTGTTTTTTGAGGATCATACATTATTTTTGTTTTTTCAAGTGCAAAATTTACATTTGCATCATGAACACCGTCTACTTTTTTCAGACCTTTTTCAATTCTATTCGCACATGCCGCACATGTCATTCCTGATATTTGAAGATTGGCCTCTTTCTGTTCATTCATGTCTCTCACCTCTACATACCCTTATGAGGTATAATTATTAGCAAAATAAATCGTACTTCCTATAAAGTACGATTTATTTCCATATCTAAAAAATAATTATTGAACATCGTATCCTTGATCTTCAATTACAGCAACGATATCTTTTAACGTTACAACTGATGAGTCGATCGTAACTTCAACAGTGCCTTCTGCTAATTGAACTTTCACTTGCTCAACACCGTTTAGTTCTTTCACACTGCTTTCAATAGAATTTACACAATGTCCACAAGACATACCTTCAACTTTTAATGTTAACTGTTCCATTTAAAATCCTCCTCTTGTTTCTTCATTGTTTGTTAATCACAATCACATCTTACCATACCCCCCTAAGGTAATCAATGGTTTTATATCATGATTTTTCAATTATTTTCTAAAAGTTTATTTTACATACACTTTTTTACATCAATACCCCGAAACCTTATATGAAAGTAAACAAAAAACAAGCCAGTTACATACTAGCTTGTTTTTACGCTTTTGAAAAACGTTCAAATACAGTCATTAATTCTTCAATTGCTTCGTCACCATTGCCATCTTTAATAGCGCCTGAAACGCAATGACTTGTATGGTTTTTTAATACACCCATTCCTACTTTTTTCATCGCTGCATTAATCGCTGAAATTTGCACTAAAATATCCACACAATAGCGATCATTTTCAATCATATTTTGAATACCGCGGACCTGTCCTTCAATTCTCTTTAATCTATTTATAATTTGTTCTTTTTCTTTTTCTGATCTATGTGTTACCGCTTCATGCTCTTTATGACCCATATTATCACCTTCTTAAAGTTTCTCTTCATCCAATAAAACAATTGCTTTTACGAGTATACCAATTATAGCATTAATTATCTATGCATGATACCCCATATGAGTATATTTCCGCTCTAAGCTTATTCTTAACAATTTATTAGCTTCTCAGTCTCAATTTTCATGATACCCTTTCCTTTTTTCAAAAAAGAATAATAAGCGTAGATTAACTATCCCCGCTTATTATTCATCCATAAATATAAAAGTCTCAATTTATACATGTATAAATTGAGACTTTTTTCTTCCTATATATAATTACTGCTGATCACATACTTTTGTATCATTCACTACTGAAGTTCCTTCAACAGTTACCGTATGAAAACAGTCATTTACACGAACTGTCACAACATTATCTTGCCGATCGATAACGTGATATTCATTAAAATTTTTGTTCAGAGCACTGCGAATTTGTTCTCCTTCATAAATTGGAATGCCATGTGATAAAACCCAAATAAGCCCAGCGATAGCAAGAATAGTTTTCATACGATCTACCTCCTTGAAAATATAGTGAACTTTTAATCCATGCTTTTGCAGCTCTACGAATCATGTTTGGAATGAACTAAGCCTTTTTGGAAATAAGTTCATTTCGTCTATTTTATGTTTATGCTAATTGTGACCGAATTGTGACAACTTTTTGTCTCTTTAGACGAAAAGTTGAAACAAAACTTTCAAAAAGGACAATTCTACATACGAAAAAGGTTATGGAATGTTTCATCCATAACCTTTTTTCAGCCCTATTCTACAACTCATCCACTGTACTTCACTTGATTTTTTTAGACTTATTTTTATTCATCAACATCAAAACAAAATCTCGAAAAAACTTCCCACACGAGTTCATTTCTACTACTTACCCCAGTCTTTTCAAAAATAGATTTTAAATGATCTTGTACCGTGTATATAGATATACAAAGTTCTTGGGCTAATTCCTTTTTCGACATACCGGTAAGAATTTTACGTATTACTTGCTTCTCACGTGTTGTAAAACTATAACCTTCCATAATAAGCGGAAAGATTTCTTCTGGTCTTGCTCTTTCGAATAGAACAACATAACCACCTTGAAAACTACTTGTACGTTCTAACTTACTGGCCCGAATGATTAAATATACCCCATATAAGTATGTTTTCTGCACAATTAAATGCTTGGCGCAACCATATGATGCAAAATCAAATTCCATTAAAAGATTGGAACCGATTTGAAAATTCTTTTGAAACGGAAATATTCCCTATTTCCGAAACAAATCTACTAACTATTATGGAGGAATGTGGCTTCACTCAAATTACTCGCTTTTTCACTAGTTTTTTAATTGATGGATATGTTGCCTTTAAACAATAATAAAAAAAGGTAAGCAATTGCTTACCTTTTTTCCTATACGTAACTAATAAATCTTAACCCTTTACTTAAAGAAGTCGGTACAACAGATGCATGGTTCTCCCCTTCAGCTTCATAAAACGCAAATCGAAACTGATCATGTTTTACTTGGAGAAGACGCTCTGATAACTCATTTGCACCTACAACCATATGCTCTCGTTCTAGTGATCCAACTGTAAGGAACACTCCCGTTTGAAACTTGGCACTGTTTAATTCATTTATAAGATTCTCTTCTTTTTCAAGCACAGATTGGTTATTCCACCAAATAGATGGACTACTAATAAAATAATTTTGAAAGGCATTTACGTTTGTAAATAATATATGTAATGCAAATAAACCACCTAGCGAATGCCCAAACAACGTTTGCTTTCCTTTATCAATTTCAAAATTATTTTCAATCTGCGACTTTAATTCTTCTTCAATAAAAGTAATGAAATTATGTGCTCCTCCTGTTTTAGGCCACGGTTTACCGTCTGGTTTTAAAGGCGCATCTTTTGAAATTACGCTAGGCGTAAAATCATAGCATCTTTCTTCCCCTGAAAATGCCCCTTCAATTGGATATCCAATACCTACTATAATGGCTGGTGAAACACCTGTTTTTTCTGCTCTAACTGATTGTATTTTAACCGCTTCATGGAATGTTTGAAAAAAGGCATTTCCATCTAATACGTATATAACAGGATATCCTGACTCTGGTGCTGGTTGTCTCGGCTTTGAAATATGAATTTGATATTCCTTACCTTCTATTTTCGAATACATTTTCCACTGCTCTGTATTAGATGTTATAATCTGCTGTTTTTCAATCGTACTATTCATCTTATATTCCCCCCTTTTTAACTTGTTACATATATTTCTACTTTCTCTTCTTGAAGTGCAACGCTATCGTAGCCGAAACAAACAGGAGACCCATTATACGGATCAATCATGACACGCGCATCAATATGAAATACTTCTTTTAACACTTCATTTGTAATGATTTCTTCTGGGATACCAGTTGTAACGATTTCCCCTTCCTTCATTGCAATAATTTCATCTGAAAACCTTGCTGCATGGTTAATATCATGTAGTACCATTACAACTGTACAATCATGTTCTTGATTTAACTTCTCCACAATTTGTAATACATCTAATTGATGAGACATATCAAGGTATGTCGTTGGTTCATCTAGTAGTAATACTTCTGTCTCTTGTGCTAAAGCCATCGCTAACCATACCTTTTGCCTTTGACCACCTGATAAATTGGCAATTTGTCTCGTTCGAAATGCAGATGTTTTCGTTATATCTAATGCCCAATCAATCATCTCTTTATCTTTTGAAGTTAACTTATTTACGTTATTTCGATGTGGATAGCGTCCATAAGAAATTAATTCTTCTACTTTAAGCTCTCCTGGCGCAATTGGAGTTTGCGGTAGTAATGCTAGCTGCTTTGCAATTTCTTTCGTTGGAATTGTATTTAAATCCTGTCCTTGTAAATATACTTTACCACTCTTTTGCTTTAAAATTCTTCCCATTGTTTTTAACAATGTCGATTTACCGCACCCGTTTGGCCCTATAATTGTCGTTACTTTTCCTTCTTGTATTTCCACATTTAAATCGCGAAACACTGTAAGCTTTTCATAACTCGTTTCTAAATTTTTTGCACTTAAAATACTCACTTTTATTCCTCCTCTTACGCTTTCGCCTTATAAAGTAAATATAAGAAATACGGTACACCGACAATAGAAATAACAATTCCAACTGGTAACTCTACAGGTGTGAAAACTGTTTTTGCAATAAAGTCTGAAGCAATTACAAGAAACATTCCGATTACCCCGCACGTAGGAATGATATGCTTATGCTGAATACCGACAAGTCTTTTCGCTATATGCGGTGCCATTAGTCCAATGAAACCGATACTTCCAGAAACTGCAACACAAGCGCTCACAAGTCCGATACTACTTAATAGTAAAATAGATTTCTCTCTTTCTACTGAAACTCCTAAACTTGTAATACTTGTTTCTTCCAATTGAAATAAATCTAATAAATAAGCTTTCTTTTGTATAAGCGGAATTAATATGATAAGCCACGGCAACATTGCAATAATATACTTCCAGTTTGCATTATATATACTTCCTGATACCCAAACTGCAGCCATCTCGAAATCAGTTGACTTCATTTTGAGTGATAGGTACATAGAAAATGCCCCAAATCCTGATCCAATCGCAATCCCTGTTAATAAAAGACGCTGCGAATCTAACTTACCGTTTTTCCAAGAAAACAGATAAATGATAATAGCTGCACCTAATCCGCCGACTAAACCAAACATCGGCATCATCATAATAGACATCCAGTCTGTGCTCTTTAATTGTCCTTGAAAGAAAAACATAAAGATGACGATTGCTGTTCCTGCTCCGGCATTTACTCCTAAAATACCTGGATCCGCCAGTCCGTTTCTCGTAATTCCTTGAATTACAGCACCTGCCACGCCGAGGCCCAATCCTACTAATCCAGCAATTACAATGCGCGGGAGACGAAACTCAAAAATAACTAAATCATGATCTGGTACTGGATCTATTCTAAGGAGTGTTTTAAATACATCTGTAATCGTAATATCAAACGTGCCATTCGTTAAACTAATATAAATAGCACATAGTATTAAAAATATAATAATCCCCATCGTCATTCCAAAACGTTGCCTCGAACTATTAAGCATGTCTCTCTCCTCCTCTTGTACGAATTAAATAAAGGAAGAAAGGAATTCCAATTAAGGAAGTAACGACTCCAATTGGCGTTTCAAATGGATAATTTACAAATCTACTTAAAACATCACATAATGCTAAGAAAACCCCACCAATAACGCCTGCACATGGCAATATCCACTTATAATCTACCCCAATTATAAAGCGAGTAATGTGCGGAATAATTAAACCTACAAAACCAACTTTCCCCACTAAAGCAACTGCTGTTCCTGTTAAGAAAATAACTGATAAAATAGACATCGCTTTAACTAGTTTTGTACGTTGCCCTAAATTAATAGAAACTTCTTCTCCTAAAGAAAGAATCGTAATAGATTTTGATATTAACAGTGCTAAAACTATTCCAATTATCCCAAATGGTATCGTAATTTTAATAATATTTGGGTCCACTTGATCTAACTTTGCATTAAACCAAAAACTAACATTTTGAGAAATTTGGAAATACGAAGCCATCGCGGCAGATACACTACTTAAAAATGTTCCAATAACTGTCCCGATAATTGCTAATCTAACTGGTGATAAGCCATTTTGAAGGAGCGAACCAAAACCAAACACAATACCTGCTCCTAGCGCAGAACCAATCATTGAACATACAACCATACCAATTGATGACATTCCCGGAAGAAAAATCATACAAAGTGTAATAACAAAAGCTGCCCCATCCGTCACACCCATAATAGAAGGGGATGCAAGATAGTTTCTTGTCATCCCCTGCATAAGTGCTCCTGATATGGCTAGAAATGCTCCAACTAAAAGAGCTGCAACTACCCTTGGTAAACGTGAAGTAATAATAATATTATGATTTACATTACTTGAATCAAAATGAAATAATGCATTCCACACTGTTTGAGCATCAATACTTTTGGCCCCATACAAAATAGATAGTATCACTGTAAATAAGATGAGTATGGGTGCAATACATAATATAGTCACTGGTACTGCATTTGTTTTCTGCATATCATTCAACGCACCTTACTTATTGTATTATTTAGATAAATTTTTCACTGCTTCTTTTAAGAATGCTGTTTTACTCCAAGCTGTACCACCTTGTGCCATTGGATCTACAATGTTTACAAATACTTTCTTTTCTTTCGCAGCGTTCATACTTTGCCAAATTGGATTCTTTTCAATCTCTTCTAGTACTTTCGGATTTTTATTTTCAGTTGTCTCATATTGTAAGAAAATATAATCTGGGTTAAGTTCAGCAAGTTTTTCAAATGAAATTTTCTCTTGTGCTTTTACAGTTTTCAATTGTTCTGGAGCAGTTAGCCCAAGATCTTTATAAATTACAGGGTTGAAATATACTCCTTCTGGATATAGGAATAATTCGTTTGCTCTTAGTCTAATGACAAGAACTTTTTTGTCTTTTAACTTATCTCCTAGTTTTGCTTTTGCTTTTTCAGCATCTGCATTGTAATCTTTAATAATTTTTTCTGCTTTATCTTTTTTACCTGTTAATTCTCCCATTAACTTTAAGTTATCTTCCCAATTTGTTGAAACGTGTGATACCGGGAATGTAGGTGCTACTTTCGTAAATTTTTCAGCTGTTTCTGCTGGGAATTTCGTACTTGATGTAATAACATCTGGTTTTAATTGAAGTAATGTTTCAAAATCCGGCTCCATTTTCTCACCAACAGATTTCGCACCCTCTAAATCTTTCTCAAGATACTTCGGTAATTTACCACCTACAGTAATGGCACCGACTGGCTTAATACCAAGTACCGCGGCATCTTCCATTGACTCTAAACTAGCTGTCGCAATTTTATCTACTTTTGCTGGCACTGTATATTCTTTACCTAAATATGTAATTTTTCTTTTTTCGTCTTTTTTCGTTTCCGTTGCTTTTGTCTGTTGCTTTTGCTCTCCTGAAGTTTTATCCGCACTATTGCATGCTGCTAGTCCTACACTTAATACTGTAACCATCCCTAAAGTAAATAACTTCTTGTTCATCTTTATATAACTCCTCTCGAATTTTCAATAAAATTTAACTATATGAAACTTGTCTTACATATATATTTCATTAGATTAATAATTCTATCCAGAACTCATTCTCGTTCACTTCCCCTAAACTATGATTCTTTTACACCTCATCCGTTGATAATCTTTCCCATTGATAATGATTATCGTTACTAAGTATATATTTAATACGAAATAATTTCAAGAATGATTTGAAAAATTTTAACAAACTGAATCAAAAAAGAAGTACCTCCTATTATCAGGGAGATACTTCTTTTTTTAGAAATTTATATGTAATTCAACTGGGCAATGGTCTGATCCCATTACTTCACTATTAATTTTCGCTTCAATTATTTGGTTTTTCATTCTTTCAGAAATAACAAAATAATCTAAACGCCATCCAATATTTTTTGCTCTCGCTCCCATACGATACGACCACCATGAGTATGCGCCTTCCTGATCAGGATACAGATAACGATACGTATCAATAAATCCTTCTTCTAAAATACGTGTAAACTTTTCTCGTTCCTCATCAGAGAATCCAGGATTTTTACGATTACTTTTTGGATTTTTTAAATCGATTTCTTTATGAGCAACATTTAAATCTCCACAAAAAATAACCGGTTTCTTCTCATCTAATTGCTTAATATGGGTCCGAAAATCATCTTCCCATTTCATTCTGTAATCTAATCGTTCTAATCCACGTTTTGAATTTGGTGTATATAACGTGATCATATAAAAATCTTCGAATTCTAAAGTGATAACTCGTCCTTCTTGATCATGCTCTTCAATACCTAAACCGTATGTAACAGAAAGCGGTTCTTTTTTCGTGAAAATAGCTGTTCCTGAATAACCTTTTTTCACGGCATAATTCCAGTATGTATAATATCCCTCTGGATTTAAATCAATTTGTCCATCTTGTAATTTAATCTCTTGTAGACAAAATATATCAGCACTTGATTCCTCGAGATATTCTAAAAATCCACCTTTTGCGATAACAGCTCGCAAGCCATTTACATTCCATGAAATTAACTTCACTTATAGCCCTCCTCTTGATGTTTATTTCCAAATTTCATGCTATCACAAAATAGAAAAACAATCATATTTTCACCTTTGTAATCTTGCTCTTACATTTGTGAATACATACATACGCACTTTATTCAGGTTATACTAATTTCAGAGGTGATGTTCTTTGCACAATGAAGGAATTACGTTAACAAATGAGCATTGGCAAGCAATTATTCAGAATGATTCTTCCTATGATAGCAAATTCTTTTATGCCGTGAAATCAACCGGAATCTTTTGTAGACCGTCATGCAAATCAAGAATACCGAATAGAAACAATGTACGAATTTTTCATCATGCAGAGCAAGCATTAAGTGAAAACTTTCACCCGTGCAAACGTTGTAAGCCAAATGGACTAACTTTACCTAATGAAGAATGGGTAAAACAAATTAAAGATTATATAGAAAGGCACTTTAACGAATTATTAACTCTCGACATACTTGCGGAAATGTGCCATGGTAGCCCATTTCATTTACAACGCACTTTCAAAAAAATGACAGGAATAAGTCCAATAGAATATATACAACAGTTCAGGATTGTTAAAGCGACAGAACACCTTTTACAAACAAATCAATCCATTAAAGAAATTAGTACTGCTATCGGGCTAGAAAACCCTGAGTATTTTGCAACTTTATTTAAAAAGAAAACCGGATTTACTCCTACTGAGTATCGAAAAAAGAACGAAATGAAAGAGGGATACAATAATGAATTCCTGCAACAATAAATTTATGTATTGGACGCTACTTACACATAAGAATTGGCATTTTCATATTGCTGCAACTGAAAATGGACTATGTTTCATCGGCTCGCAAGACGACAACTTTGAAGAATTAAATATATGGGCTAGAAAAAAATTGCCACAACATATATTGATCTGTAATCCCGATTATCTACAAGCATATAAGAAAGAAATTATCGAGTATTTAGAGAGCAAGCGAGAGACTTTTACATTCTCTATCTATGCTTACGGTACTGACTTTCAATTATCTGTTTGGAATGCGGTACGTGAAATTCCTTATGGGAAGACATATTCTTATTCAGATATTGCTGAAACAATACAAAAACCTACTGCTGTGCGTGCTGTTGCTACCGCTATTGCTGCCAATCCCCTTCTCATTACAATTCCTTGCCATCGTGTTATTGGAAAGAATGGTAAACTAACCGGCTTTAGAGGTGGATTAGAAATGAAGAAAGAATTGCTAACATTAGAAAAGTCGCAGGTAGAATGCATATGACAGCAAACTATACTAGCGCATTAACTTTAGCAGTTCCAACAGAATTTAGTTTCCAAGAAAATTTGCGCTATCTATCACGTTCTAACAATGAATGTATGTTCCACATTGAAGATAATAAAATTTATAAAGTGATTGCTGTTCATGATGTAAATCCTTTAGTTGAAATCAGTATCAACTCGGATGATAATATTCAAATACGTTTTTTAGAAAAATCATATACATCTGAAAAATCGATATGCGAAGCTGTCGCTCACTATGTGAAAGAGTGGTTTGATTTAACTACTGATTTAGCTCCCTTTTATACATTAGCTAAACATGATGTACTCCTTCAAGGACCAATTGAACAATATTATGGGCTTCGTACTTTAGGTATTCCAGACTTATTTGAGGCACTTTCCTGGGGAATTATCGGTCAGCAAATTAATCTCACATATGCTTATACGCTAAAAAGACGATTAGTCGAACACTTTGGAAGTTATGTAGAGTGGAACGATAGAAAACATTGGATATTCCCTTCTCCTGAAACGATTGCACATTTACACGTAGACGATCTCAAAAAATTAAAAATGACGACGCGAAAATGTGAATATTTAATCGGTATTGCAAAGCTTATTACAGAAGGAAAACTATCAAAAGAATCTTTACTGCAAATACAAGACTTGAAACAAGCTGAAAAACAATTAACTGCTATACATGGTATAGGACCGTGGACTGCCAATTACGTTTTAATGCGCTGTTTACGATTTCCGTCCGCTTTTCCAATTGATGATGTTGGCTTACACAATGCAATTAAATATATAACAGGTTCTGAAAGTAAACCGACTAAACAGGAAATAAAAGATTTTGCGACAAATTGGACCAACTGGGAGTCTTACGCAACTTTTTATTTGTGGCGAGTATTATACTAAAAAACCAAGTAGTACATTTGCACTACTTGGTTCTTTTTTAAGCTTGTTCTTCAAATCGTCTTACAATCTCTATAATAACTTGAACAGCTTTTTCCATAACATCTACCGAAACATACTCAAATTTACCGTGATAGTTTTCACCACCTGTGAAAATATTCGGCGTTGGTAATCCCATATACGATAATTGTGATCCATCTGTTCCACCACGTATTGGATGAATGTTTGGTTCGATATTTAAACTTTTCATCGCTTCATATGCAATATCAACAATTTCTCTCACTGGTTCAATTTTTTCAAGCATGTTGTAGTATTGATCATTCATTTCTAAAACGACTGCATCTTGTCCATACTTCTCTTGCATTTGCTTCACAATATTTTCAACGTTATGTTTACGCGCTTCAAAATTTTCACGATCAAAATCTCGAATAATATAATACGCTTTACTTTGCTCAACATCACCATTTAATGAAAGTAAATGATAGAATCCTTCATAGCCTTCAGTATATTCTGGTGCCTCTTCTACCGGTAAATAGCTATTAAACTCCATAGCAAGTTTAGTTGCGTTACGCATTTTATTTTTCGCTGTTCCAGGATGTGTATTCGTTCCATTAAACGTTAGCTTAGCGCCTGCAGCATTAAAGCTTTCATACTCTAGACCACCTAATGGACCTCCATCCATCGTATAAGCACATGATGCACCAAACGCTTCTACATCAAAATGCGCTGGTCCACGGCCGATTTCTTCATCCGGCGTAAATGCCACTCTAATTTTCCCATGCTTAATTTGCGGATTATGTATTAAATAGTTCATTGCAACCATAATTTCAGTCAAACCAGCTTTATCATCTGCTCCTAGAAGTGTCGTACCATCCGTTGTAATAATTGTATGTCCTTTATATGATGGTAACTCTGGGAACTGCTCTGGCGTTAACACAACATTTAACTCTTCATTTAACGTAATCGCATTTCCGTCAAAGTTTTCATGGATTTGTGGTTTTACGTTTTTCCCTGTAAAGTCTGTTGCCGTATCTAAATGTGCTAAAAAGCCGATTACAGGAACATCCTTATCCGTATTAGCAGGAAGTGTTGCCATTACATAACCGTTATCATCCATCGTTACTTCTGTTAACCCAATTTCTTTTAGTTCTTCCACTAATAACTTACCAAATTCAATTTGTCCAGGTGTTGTTGGTACTGTATGACTTTCTTCATTTGATTGCGTATCAATTTTTACATATCTCGTAAATCTTTCAATAAGTTCTTGTTTCAAACTCGTTCACTCCCTTTTATATTTCTTTCTCTATTATAATCCTTTAAACGAAATATTTTAACTTTTTTGACTGTGAATGCATATATTTCATTTGTATTTTAGCTATTATAAATAACAACTAAAAAGTCGTAATATTTGTACATTAAAACTGTTACATGTAATATACATAATTATACAATATGGGAGGTTTTAAAGATGAGGCTAACTCTCTTTCGCTATTTTCTTTTTTTCTTAGGATTAATTTTTTTCGGCCTTGGAAATGCTCTTGCAGTCAAAGTTAAATTTCTCGGTTTACATCCTTGGGAAGTTTTAAACATGGCTCTCTACCAAAGGTTTGGTTGGACCATTGGTACGTGGAGTGTCATATGTGGATTATGTCTCGTTCTCATTTCTTTACTAGTAGATCGAAAATATATAAATGTGGGTACATTTTTAAATGCACTACTTATCGGTCCCATTATGGACTTTTTCTTACAATCAAATATCCTTCCAAACGCTAGTGATTATTTATGGATAAACTTACTCATTTTATTTGCTGGTATTGCAATTACAGGTATTGGGGGAGGGATGTACGTTGCGGCTGGGATTGGTGCTGGACCTCGCGATGGATTCATGCTTACTATTTCCGACAAAACAGGACTGTCTATTAGCCGTGCTAGAATTATAGTAGAATGTGTTGTACTAGTTATTGGATTTATACTAGGAGGTCCTGTTTTCATCGTAACTTTTCTGTACACCTTTATTCAAAGTCCAATCTTTCAGCAATCATTTAAGATGTTTCAAACACTTTTACATACTTTACATAGCAAAAACAAAAAGCAAATTAATGAAAATTTATAAAACATCACTTAATACAAATGAATTCACCCTATTTACGATTCTCACCGCAAATAGGGTGGGGTTTTTCATCTCACAATTTAAGAATATATACTACTCATTCACAATAAAAGTATATACATCGTTATAAATACAACCATTTACCCTAATAACATACTTCCCTGGTTTACTAAAACGAATTGTGTATTTATTTAGCTGAATGGCTTCTTTATCTCCAGAAAGAATATCAATACTTCTACCACTCAATACATAAAATTCACTTTGATTCATCGATACATCAATTGTATTGAAATTCTCCTCTTTCACTTGCTGTGCTTCCGCAGCACTTACACTTGGTTCTAAAAACAGTAGTCCACTTAATCCAATCGTCCCCGCTAAAGCAACTCCCGCAAACTTTTTAATCTTTTTCATTACAATGACCTCCTTATAGATTTTGCGTAAAGGTAATGTCCCCCCTTACATCACAAAGCCTATATGTAATGAAATGAAAAGTAAACGGGGACCGTAAGACAAAATTTTACATATTTTTCTCCAATTGAATAGAAATCCAACGTTTGGAGTTTTGTCATATTTAAAATAGTTTCCCTAAGCCAACTTCTATTTATATTATTCAGAATTTGTATAATTACTTATTGATTTAAGATTCTAAAAATAGTTGATAAAGATTCTTTCTATCTCCTATCCATAATCTTTCTACATTCATTAATTGCTCATCTTTAAACTCCATCTTATATATATCTGGTTTTGACATATTCATTAAAAATTCAAAACCATATTGTTTATCAAAATAGTTCATCATTAATGTCATGACAAACCCATGTGTACCAATTACAATTTTTTGTCCTTGAAAATCCATTAATATTTCTTTTAACACTTTCACTACTCTTCTTTGGCAACCCGTATATGACTCTCCTTCCGTTCGTACAAAGTCCGGATTAGAGAACATCTTCTTTACAAGTGGATACAATTCTTTATCTGATATAACTTGATCTCCACTAGAAAACATACACTCTTTAAGATTTTCATATATTACTATTTCTTTTTCATAGAAATTGGCCGTTTTTTCTATCGTTAATACAGCTCTCTTATACGGACTTGAAATGAAAGTATCGATTCCTTCTGTTTTTAATATATCTGTTACTCTATGAGCGTCTAAACTTCCCTTTTCAGTTAAACCACGCGTTCTTTCACCCTCTTCTAATTTTGGTGATTCACCGTGCCTAACCATATAAATATATGTATTCATACTTCCTCCTTGAAAATATTCATTCATTTTTTATAAATTTTTGTTGTTTTGTTCGTGTAATCCATTCTCCTACTAAACTCTCGAATAATTTAGGTTGTTCAATTTGCAAATTATGTCCCGCCATATCTAACACCGCTAATGTCGCTCTTGGGTAACCATCAATAATTTCTATAATATCTTGATAACCTACCGATATATCTTGTTTTCCGGCTAATAAAAGAACAGGTTTCTCATATTTCTTCCGGTGAAACTCCATAGTAAGAGAGAATTTTTTTTGCAACATTTCAATAAACTCATAATTAGCAACATCTAACCCCGGTTTAATTTCTTCTTTAAATCGCTTATATGTATATTCATTTGCTATCACTGCTAACTCACAAAATTCCTCTCTTTCCGTAGAAGTGAGCTTATTTAAAAATTCCTCATCTTGTAAAATTACCTGTTTATCTGGAAGAGTCCTTTTTTCGGGATCCGCTACAACAACAGGACATACTAATAGTAATCCGTTAACTCTTTCAAACAGATTTGTGAGTATTCCTCTGGCTAAATAGCCTCCATATGACTCGCCTACCAATAAAAATTCTTCAGTAGCAATGATTTTCTTAATAAATGTGATAAGCACTTCTACTATACGATCTGAACTATTTATCCAATGTGGAGCATTCGATTTTCCCATTCCAGGTAAATCAATATATATTCTCTTATAACCTTCATATTTCTGAAATACCGATTCCATACATTTCATCATTAACCTATGGTCAGGAGCGCAACCATGTATAATAATGACTGGTTTGCCTTCTCCAACGATTTCATAATATATTTCTGCATCTTCAATTCGAAATAACATAAAAAATCCTCCCTATTTATACACTCCTTTTGAATGGCAACACTATCAAACTTATAAAAATACACGTTCTCAATTTACATCTCCTACAATTGATTGTCAAATCTAAATTTTCAGACCACAAACAAAAAGCTTCCTTCTATTTTTTTCCTAGAAGGAAGCTGATCTATTTTTACCCTATCATAATTTGAAACCTTGTTCTTATTAGTTTCATTACCCCTTATTCCTCTAGTTTCATCAACACAATTCTCCAACCATCTGGATCCTCTATCGTTATCCCCTTTTCTTTCCAGTATGGGTTTTCAGGTTCGACCTCGTCATAACCCAATGCATGCAGCCTTTTACTCACCTTTTTCATTTCACTATCTTCACTCATATAAAATACAAGTAAATTATCTTTTGTCGGAGCTGGACAAGGACTCCCATCTATATGTCTTGTAAATTCTAAATGATACTCTTCCTCTGGGAGTCCAAACATGACCCCATCATAGCCTTCATGATTGTAGAATTCACCTATACGTTTTAAGCCTAATCCTTTTTCATAGAATTCTATAACCTTTTCAAATCGGTCAGTTGGACGTGCTATTCGAAACTTTACCCAATTCTTCATGCTCTTCCTCCCATACTAAAAATTTTATACATGCTTACGTATTATTGTATATACGCAACACCTTTTTGAACTCCCTCATTAGTATGAGAATAAATACATACAAAAGTTTAGTTCATACTTTATAACAAAAACATTTTATATAAAATTGAATGTTTTATCTTTATGCAATTATGCATATTTACTTGCGAACTATTAAAAAACCTATAGAATTCAAAAGATGACTAAATATACAATTCCAATTTAAAATTTTGATGAAGTACACATTATTAAAAACATTACTTTTTTAATTCTAAGAATTATTTCACTTTTCAACACTTTCCTTATAAACATGATTTTTATAAGGAAATCTGATACAATTCTTAAATAATATTATTATGTATAGATATTACGAATAAAGTGCATAATTAAAGAAGGTGATTTTATTGAAATTAAATAAAAATTTACAAATATGTATATTAATTGCGACATTGATATGCTATTCCATCTATTTTATATTTTTTTATCTGTTCCCTACTCATTTTTCAAATTCTGATGTACGCTTCGCTTCACTTATCGTTGAAGCCATTACATTTGTATCACTCATTTACTCTATATATTCTAAAAAAGTTAGTTCAAATCCGTTTTGGATATGTATCACAATAGCAATCGGTAGCTTTTTATTAGGGAAAATAGTATATACATATCAAGATAGCTTCTTCGAAATTCCAATACATCAATTTACTATTTCTGATGTATTTTACATGTTTTTTCTACTCTTCTGTCTTATCGCTTTCTGCTATAAAATTTTAAAAGAATGTGATAAATGGGAAAAAGCGTTCTTTATTTGTGATATATGCATCGTACTTACTTCCATATTCACATTGGAGTGGTATTTATTTAATCAACCAAATTTAAATATATTCTCTCTTTCACTAGGAGATGTTTTCCTTTCATTTCTATATCCAATTGCAGATTTATTATTTCTTCTACTAGGTGTTAGTCTTTTTTTCCGTCCAACAATTTTTAATTCCAAACGGAAAATTTACATCTTTATTTTTGTATTAATAAGTTCTGCAACTTTTAACTATATTTATTTTTACTTAAATAATCATTTATCAACTGAAACGATAACATTATTACGTCTTTTATATAGAATACCTATATTATTTATTGCAATAGCTGGATCTATTTCAGAAGATCATAATAGCCATAAAAATTATTTCATTGTAAATCCTCTAATAGGAAAAAAGGCTTTAGTTGTATTTCCCTATCTTGCTGTTGCGATACTAATCGGGTTTACATTAAAAGAACAAACAGCATCTTCAACTCTCATTACAGGAAATTGTATTGCTTTTATTTTCGTACTCATTCGTCATTCTATTGTACGTATGCACAACAATTCCCTAACCAAACGTTTACAGGCATTTAATGCTCAACTAGAAGAAAAAGTGACTTTACGAACTTCTGATTTAGTTTATAAATCAGAGGCTTTATCTCAAAAACAACAAAAATTCAAATCACTATATGAATATCATCCTGACCCTATTTTTACGATTGATTTAAATGGAATCTTCTTAAATGTAAATAAAGCTGGGAGTATGTTACTGGGAGCACCAACGAATGAGTTACTCGGTGAAACTTGTTTTTCGATTATTTTAGAAGAAGATAAACATAAACTAGCATCTGCATTAGAAAAAGTGAAACAACAAGAATCGGCATCCTTACAACTTAGTTCTCAATATAAAGATGGCTTTACTTATTTTTTATACGTTACCATCGTTCCTATTATGATAGACGGACAAATTTCAGGAAGCTATATTATGGTGAAAGATATTACTGCACTAAAAAAACAGCAAGAAGAAATAAAATATTTAGCATTCCATGATACTGTAACGAAAATTGGGAACCGTGCCTTTTTCCATAGGAAATTAAAAAGGGTTATAAAAAATGCGAAAACAACAGACAGTGAGTTCGCATTATTATACTTAGATTTAGATCGCTTTAAAGCAATTAACGATACACTTGGACATTCGTCAGGAGATTACATATTAGAAGAAGTAGCAAAGCGATTTCAATCCTGCCTTCCATCACATACTCATTTGTCAAGAATCGGTGGTGATGAGTTTACAATCTTAATTGAAAATTATACTGACGAAGATTCCTTATTCGAGTTATGTAACCAATTATTTGAAAGCATAGAAAAACCGTTTGTCATACATGAGCATACATTAACTTTATCACTTAGTATCGGTATCGCTATTTATCCACATTCTGGAATCGATACAGCTACACTTCTGAAAAACGCTAATGTTGCAATGTATGATGCGAAAGCAAAAGAACTTAACTCTGTCTCTATTTATGATGATGTTATTGCTAAGAAAATTGAAAGACGATTAAGATTAGAAAAAGATTTACCAAATGCAATTCAAAATGAAGAATTGTTCCTTTTATATCAACCTCAAGTTAATAGCGAATCTAACAAAATTATCGGTGCGGAAGCTTTAATCAGGTGGAATCATCCTGAATTAGGCGTTATTTCTCCATACGAGTTTATTCCGATTGCAGAAGAAACACTGCAAATTATTCCAATAGGAAAATGGACATTAGAGCAGGCTTGCGTGCAAATGAAACGTTGGCATGCACTCGGATATTCTCATTTGAAAATAGGCGTAAATTTATCTGCTAAAGAATTTGAACAAGACGATTTTGTAAAGTCTATTTCTTCTACTTTAGCAAATACAGGTTTACCAGCAAGTTCTCTCGATCTTGAGTTAACAGAGCGAATTGCAATGATGGATGAGCGAGAAACATTGATAAAATTGCGCACACTAAAAAGTTTAGGGATTCACATTTCAATCGACGACTTTGGTACAGGCTATTCTTCACTAGCGTATTTACCTTTATATCCAATAGACACGTTAAAAATCCCAAGGGAGTTTATTACAATGTCTGAAACGTGCGAAGATGGAATGGAAATTATTAAAACGATTATCACATTGGCACATACATTAGAAATGTCTGTCATTGCTGAAGGGGTAGAAACGAAAGAACACGTGCATTTCCTTCAAAAAAATAAATGTAAATTTATTCAAGGTTACTATTACAGCAAACCTATTCATGCTGATTCATTTTCTACTCTGCTCAAAAAAGGTGTTCATTCTCTGTAGCGTAAATATATACAAGAAAAGGAAAGAAGAGACGGACTCTTCTTTCCTTTTTTTGTACTTTGCAACTTTTCATTTCCTTCACATATCATTTATGTAAGTAGTTACTAATACATTTATGATAACAGACTTAAAATAGGAGGGATTTATATGCACCACGACAATCCAAATAATAAACATTACAAAAACATTCCTCTATCCCTCTTCTCAATAAAAAATGAGTTAAAACAAAAATGCACCAACGTAAATGGCTTTCTTTACCCCCTTTCGAAAGAAGAAGAAGTATTCATACATATAATTAAAGAAAGAACAAAATTATTAAATCAAAATAATGTTACAAGAACTCGTGCTTACTATCAATTTTACAAAAGATACCCTGAAATACATTGGGCATTGCTTGGACATATGGTATCGCGTAACGGCGGTTGGAACATGACAGATTTAAAGGGGGATTTATATACGAAGTTGTTATCTGAGAAAGATCAATTTACTTTCTTTTCTTTTTTAGAACGGGGTAATTGGCTTATCTTTCAAGATGTGTATCCACAATTTTTATTATATGAACAGAGTGTTAAAAAAAACAAAAATCTTTTTCATCTCCTCCCTCACCTCAATGTGTCAACATTTATGGAAACTATGTGGAACTTTTTTTGGAAAACTGGAAACAAACAAATATTAACGATTGCGACTATTATTAATGAACAAAACTACTTAGAAAAAAGATTGATTCAAAATAAACACTTCAAAAAAAATGTACTAAATAGTATTGGATTTAAACTCTTTGATTTCTTTCAATTTAATCATATTCTCTTCCCTTTCTCTGAAGAAAATGTTATGCAAAAAACTATATTAATCGGTGATACAATGCAACATTTCACCTCCTTACACGAACGAATTTTGCTTGGAAAACGATTATATGCATTATTGTTTCATGATGAACACGTTTTATCTCGTATACTACAATGGGCTGATACGCATCCACATACCGGATCACGAAAAGATTATTGGCCACATTTATTTTCAAGTGTAAATGAATCCTTTTCAAGAGAGTTTTATAAACGAAGAATAAAAAAATGCCAATTAAAAAGTGATGCCTACCGTATATATAGCCCTGCACTTATGTATGCATGGAAAAATATGAAACATGAAGAAACAGAATATGAAGATTGGTTTAACGACTGGCAAGTCATACATTATTTAACCGATAAGGAGGAAAGG
Source organism: Bacillus sp. F9_6S_D1_P_5 (assembly GCF_054823925.1). Taxonomy (NCBI): domain Bacteria; kingdom Bacillati; phylum Bacillota; class Bacilli; order Caryophanales; family Bacillaceae; genus Bacillus; species Bacillus sp. F9_6S_D1_P_5. Next base: position 38,402 of record NZ_JBTREW010000006.1, read on the forward strand.
ATACATGGACAAATTACAGAAGACTATTGTAAAACGCTCGAAAAAATTGAACTCGCCATTCTTGCAAAGAAAAACGTCCTTCTTCGAGAAGAAGAATAACCTTTTCGCATTAGTTATTACAATCTTATTCTCTTCTATTATCGGAACTTGCTTAGATGCTTTCTTTGTTGCGAAACAAATATATTCTTTCCCAGTTAGGCCATTCTCCTCCATATTTTCAGTTAACATCGGCTTTACTTTGTTTGTACTACCAATTTTAACAACGATTTTCATACAAATTTCAAAAACATTATCTGCAGTTTCTAGAATTCTATTTATTATTTCAATTGGTATTTGCGCTAGCATTTTTGAGCAGGTTGCTGAAAGATTTGGTTTATTTATTCATAGTGTAGATTGGAATCATACATATTCTTTATTTGGCTATATGATTTTCTTTTCTTTTATTTGGAAACTATATCATTTCATGATTAATAAAAAAGAGTACTAAAAGCTAGCAAACCTTTTAGTACTCTTTTTATTATGTTTCACATATATACCATTACGCATATAAATCGGATAACTCAATTATTTTATTAACAATACTTTGTTCATCTGTTTTTAAACATGTGGATGCATGGCCCACTAATACTTCATGACTCCCAACACAAATACTTTCCTTAGCGTGTATAAACATTGATAAATCGTTTAAATCATTACCAAACACTACGAATTCCCTCTCTTTTATGCCTAATCGTTGTAACCCAATCCATTTATCAATATTTTCAGGGCTTATATCCACGATTCCCTCATTATCATGTTCATAAATACGTATAGGAAGTTCTTTCAACATATTCATAATATATTCTTTTTGAACATTATCAGGAAATAATACCACTTTTACTATTTCCTTAATTTCATCAATATGTACATTATTAGCCAATTGATTAGGATCTATGTTTTTGTAGATAGGGTGATTCTCACTTCCTGTATAAGAATAATTCCAATGACTATCTATCAAATATGAAAGACTATGTTTCTCTATTATTGAATGTATAGCACTTACCGTTCCCGGATCAAAAGTTATAACTTCAATAGTCTCCTTTTCCTTTGCAATAAATGCACCATTCCCACCAATCATCGAATAATGATGCATATGATTTGGTAGTACCGGTAATAAGTCCCTAATCGGTCTAGCTGATGCAAATATAATCTCATGCCCTTTACTTTGACATACGTCTAGTGCCTGAATTATCCCTTTCGTTACTGCGTTCCCTTTAAAACAAATAGTACCATCAATATCAAAAATAAATTTCATATACATCACTCCTTTCTTTTTAATGTATATGAATTATTTTATAATAGACAGGACAGATGTCCCAAAAGGAGAAACATTATGCAAAATATTGTAGATAATACCTTATTATTAAGCTACTTAAATAACGAGTACATAAAGAAGCTATTCCAACAATTCAATCATCCATTTGAGATCCGTAGATATGAAGCAAAAGAAACTGTATTACACGAAGGCGAAATGATTGATGGCCTATATATTCAAATATCGGGGCGTACAAAAATAACTTCAAGTGTAATTACAGGCAAAGCATTATTACTAAGATTTTGTTCTGCCGTTTCTATTATGGGAGATATTGAATTAATTCAGTCCGTAGACATACAATCTCATGTAACCTCCGAACAACAGACTGATTTTCTTTTTATCGATAAAAATTATGTAACAAATTACTTATTACACGATGTAGTCTTCCTTCAAGAGCTCATTCATCACGTCACTTATAAACTACAAACTTGCACAACAGCTTCACGTATCAATTTACTAGCTCCTGTGGAAACACGCTTTGCTAGTTATTTATGTACAGCCCGAAATCCATCTCATTTATTTGGGCGCGAAATTCATACTAAAGATCATCATGAAATAGCCTCATTAATCGGGACAACTACCCGTCATCTTAATCGAGTCATTGAAAAACTAATAGCTAACAACATAATTCATAAAAATAATAAACAAATTGTTGTTGACGATTGGAAAGCGATTAATACCCTTTCAAATGGACTGCGATATGAATAAAAATTTAATAATTATTTAGCCCACCTTTAATAAAAAGACCGTTTTTATAACGATCTCTTCCTAGGCATAATCTTCAGTTATTACTAATGATGTAGGATTTTGAAGGCTTTTTGAACGTAAACGGTAGGCAACGATTTTCTTCTTATATTGCTTAATTACATCCACATGTTCCTCGTTGCTATATAGAGAAAATCGAATCTCTTTATTCCCTTTCTTCGTGTTAATAACGATCGGTGTTCCTTCCCCGTGCGGCGGGAAATAATGTTTATCTAAAAATAAAGCCTCATTAAATTCATGAATAACTTGTAGTTTCATTTCTCCCTCTATATTCTTGCTATCTATCGATATAGAGGTATTCTCTTCCTCAAGTTTTTGATGTAATTCAAATCTACTAATAATTGATTCTACAACAGAAGTTGGCATACTAGAAACAAGTACTTTAAGAGCGCCAAAAATAAATAATGTAACTATAAACCATGTTGTCATTTTCTCATCTCCATTACATTTTAAATATAAATTTCGTTCCATAAGGTATAAATATACTAATGAGTATTCCAGTTACAATCATCGTTACCGAACCGATTGTCGCCTCTTTCTTGCCTTCTTTCACGAGACTGCTCACACCGATAATATGTGATGCACATCCCATCCCCACTCCTTTTCCAATCGCACTTGTTATTCGGAAAAATTTAAGTACTGTCGGTCCGATCATAGCACCTGTTATTCCTGCAACAACTACAAAACTAGAAGTCATAGATGGAATACCACCAATTTGATCTGATAATGAAATAGCAATTGGCATCGTCGCTAATTGCGGCAGTGTCGTTACTATGAGCTCCCTATCTATATTTAACATCCCGCCAATCACTACATTCATACTCGTTAAAGCCACTATACCTACTGCTACGCCGATAAGTATCGACAAAAAGTTTTTCATAAGTATGTTTCGTTCCTTAAATAAAGGGATTGCTAACGCTACAATTGCAGGACTCAATAAACTGGAAAGAATATCTCCTCCATTTTCTCTATACTCATGATGCGAAATACCTAAAATCAAAAATAAGCAAATCATACTTGCTGTAACTGTTAACACCGGTAACGTAAAGGGAAACGGGAATTTTTCATATAACTTTGTCGCCAATACATACATTACTACAGTAATAATAATTAAGACCATTTACACATTGCACCTTGTCGATTTTATTTTTTTGATGTTACTAATAATTGACTTATATACCCTGAAACAACTAAAGTTACTGCCGTGCTTGCAACTACTAAAAGGAATATAATACTCCCCTTACTGAAAAGAAAAGACCCGTATTCCATCAAACCTGTTGTCGAGGGAATTAGAAATAACGGTAAAAATATGATTAACTTTTCCGCACCTTCCTCAAACCACTTTAATGGTAAAATACGAGCAGAAAGGAGTAGAAACAGCATTAACATCCCTATTAAACTTCCTGGCATCGATACATGGAATACTCCTTGAATCCACGTACCAACTAAGCTAAATACATATAGCACGCCTACTTGAAGTAAAAGCGTCACGTACTTCATTTCTTTCCCTCATTTCAATATTACACATCACTATTATGAAATCTCATTTAACGTTTCCGCAAATCTCGTCATTCCTAAGTGAATTTGTTCGGCATTTACTCTCCCAAAAGTAAAACGAATATATTCACTTTTAGTACCTAAAACACTTCCCGGAACAAACGCTACACCATTTCGTATAGATTCACCTAATAAATGATATTCATCAAACGTTCCTTGCACTTTGCACCATAAATGTATTCCACCCTCTGGAACAAAAAAATCAACCTGGTCCCCTAATACTTCTTCAAGCTTTCTAATTAACACATCTCTTCTTTCTTTCAATTGTCTACGGAGCATTGTAATATGTGCATGAAAATCTTCTGATTCTAAAAACTGATTTGCCACCCACTGCGTAAATACACTATGCCCAAAATCAACTTGCTGCTTCGCATCCGCTAAGCGTTCTATTACACGCGTAGGACCAATTACCCAGCCAATACGTAATCCTGATGCAACAATTTTTGATAATGAACTTATATAAAGAACATTCCCGTTTTGATCCATTGATTTTAATGTTGGATTCACTTCTCCATTAAATGACGTTAAACTATATGGATCATCTTCTACAATCGGTATACCAAATTCAGAAGAAAGTTCCAATATTTTTTTACGCCTTGCTAATGAAAGCACAGTTCCCGTTGGATTTTGATAATCTGGATTCAAAAACACCATGCGAATACGATGTTTTCTATGCAAATCAATTAAATCATCTGGATTCATTCCATGCTGATCAACAGGTAAATGGAATATTTTTAGGCCAGCAGATTTAAACATTGGCAATGAAAAACAATAAGAAGGGGCCTCAATTGCAATCGCATCTCCTGGTTTTAATAAGCATTGAACGATAAGATTAAGTGCCTGTTGTGCGCCCGATGTAATAAGGATAGAATTCGAATTTGCTTCAATTTGTTTATATTGCTGAACATGTGCTGCAATTGTTTTTCTCAACATTTCATTTCCAAGTGGATGGTCATAACCGAGATTTCCCATAAATGTTTTCTCCGACAAAATCGTTCGGAATCTATCGCTCGGAATCAATTCTGGTGACAATTCACCACTCGCTAAATTAATTAAGTCGTCTTTTTGTGTTTCCGTTCTAATTTGTTGAACGAGTGGTACATTAGGTAAAAACGATCCATCCTCAACGTACCTACCCCAGTTCGGTATTCGTTTATGTGAAACACCCCATATGTCTGTATTCACCCGTGTCCCGCTTCCTTTTTGCCGTTCTACTACTCCAAGTGATTTTAATTCTTCATATGCAGCTACTATTGTACTTCGGTTCACCTGTAATTCTTTCGCTAACATACGCTCAGAAGGTAACTTACTGTCAGAAGGAAACTCACCTGAAGAAATACCCCTTTCAATATAATCCGCTATTTGTTTATATACAGGCGTCTTATCTGCACGATTTGGTTTCCATTCCACCTTGTTGCCTCCTCTCAAAACGAACTATCCCTTATTTAAGTAATAATAGTATGAATCAGTCACATTTTCTTATCCTTAAATGGATATATCCAAAACGGTTCTTCCTCTAACTATTCAACTGTTTCTTGCACCCCTTCTTCATACACAATGTTAACCTTTTCCTTTCAAAACTATTAAATCACTACTGCATACCACGTTACCCCAATAAGTAGTACGAAAAGAAGAAGAATATAAATAGTTGATAAGTTTTTCACATTTCTCTTTGTAGATTTTCCGTAATTCTCCTCCACATTTCGTGCAACTAGCACGGTCCCAAACAGCGATCCAATTACAATAATAACCACTAGTGAAATTGCAAAAATCATTGTATTTTCACCTCTCTAAAGACAAGCTATTTTAATAAAGAAATTCCTCTTTAAAACGTTAATAACATACTACCTTTCTTCTCTTATCATAATGGATGTTCGCAAAAAACGGACCAACCACTTTCGTGTTTTTTTGCTCATCCACTTTGAAAATAAAAAGCAACTGATCCCTTATGATCAGTTGCTTTTTAGCAAAGTTAATTATATTCATTTTCACTTGAAATTGATCCGATTTAAAAGTTTAGTCTTTTCATAATGAAACATCGATTGAGATAATTCGAAAATTGTCCCGTTTACAAGACAAACTGTATTTTCAATAAGAAGCGCGGGATCACCTTCATTTAATTCTAAAAGCTTTGCATTTTCTTTATTTACTTTTTCACAACTAATTACTTTATCGGCAAAACCAATGTTTAATCGTAAATCTTCAATAAAATAACTGTATACAGAGCTTAATGCTATTTCTTCATTCAAATATGGAATAATATCCTTTTTGAAATAACTTACTTCAATAGAGAATGGTTTTCCATCTACAATTCTTAAACGCTTCAAAAAATATATCCTAGTTCCAGCTTCACATTGCATCCGCTTTGCGATCTCTTCGTCCACACCTATTACTTCAAGTTCTAACACTTTCGTTTCAATATTTTGCGAAACGAGATTTTTCGTTAATCCACGCAAACTTCCTAAATTAATATAATCTGTTACAGAAGTTTCGCGTAAAAACATGCCACTGCCTTGCACTTGAAAAATATAACCTCTATTCACAAGCTGACTAATTACTTTACGTATCGTATTACGGCTTACTTCAAATCGATTCATCAACGCTTCTTCTGTAGGTAGTTTTTTCGTTTCATTAAAAAGCCCGTCTCGAATGTTTTGCTCTAACACATCTGCAATTTGTTTATACTTTACACTCATACACTGTCTCCTAAAATACTCTTTTATCTGTTATAACTCTTCTCCTCTCGTTTCGATTACATGTTTATACCAATGAAACGAAAGTTTCTTCTTACGTTTTAAGTTATCATTATGATCGACAAAAATAAAGCCATATTGCTTTTTGTATCCATTTAACCAACTTAAAAGGTCAATCACTGACCATGCATAATAACCTTTTAAATTGATTCCCTCTTCAATTGCACGCTTTATTACTTTTAAATGCTCTTCAATAAATTTAATTCTCGGAACATCTACAATTTCTCCGTCAATGATTGGATCTTCATCACCAAGTCCATTTTCCGTTACATACATCTTTATGTCACCGTAACGCTCTTTCAACATGTGTAATCCATCTAAGAAACCTTCGGGAGATATTTCCCATCCCCATTTCGTATATGTTTTATCATCCATTTTAATTGTTCGATAAAAACCATCAAAAGAAGGATTACCTGGAGCAAGTGTTGAGTTTTCTCGAGAATGCTCCCCGTCATTTATATCCATATCGTATCTTTCTACTCGTATTGGTTGATAATAATTTAAGCCAATAAAATCATTCTTTTCAGCATTTTGTTTAATGATTTCTAATTCTTCAACCGTCCAATTAGGAGTCCATCCTTTTTTCTTTAATTGTTGTAAAACATAAGACGGATACTCACCTTTTAAAACTGGATCATAATACCAATACGTTTCATATTCATTCGCATGCTTTGCTGCCAGTATATTTTCTTTTTGACCATCCACACTATAAGCAGGTAAGAAAACGTGTGTAATTCCAATTTCCCCATATTGTTTCAGCTGCTTGTACACCGCAACTGTTTTCGCATGCGCATAAAATACATAATGCGTCGCTTGAAAATACTTTGGAACATCATTTTGTATTCCTGGTGGATGTGCACCTTTTAAATAACCTAATCCACAAAACATTACTGTCTCATTAAAAGTAATCCAATGTTTAACTCTATCACCAAATGCCTTAAAACAAATTTCTGCGTATTTTACGAAAGCTTCTGCTGTTCGTTTATTCGTCCATCCACCATCTTTTTCTAACTGTAATGGTAAATCCCAATGATATAAAGTGACAAACGGTACAATCCCATATTTTAAACATTCATCAATTAAGTTGTTATAAAATTCGATTCCTTTTTCATTTACCTCTCCATCTCCAGTCGGCAATATTCTCGCCCAAGAAATAGAAAAACGATATGATTCTAACCCCATTTCAGCCATTAAACGAACATCTTCCTTATATCGATGATAATGATCAACAGCTACATCACCATTTGTTCCATTGTATGTTTTGCCAGGAATTTTGGAAAACTCATCCCAATTCGTAACACCTTTTCCATCTTCATTCCATGCACCTTCTACTTGATAAGAAGCTGAAGCAGCTCCGAATAAAAAATCATGTGGAAACTTCATATTATATACCTCCATTTCATTACAACAAATCAAATTTATATATATATATAAAATTTATAGGTACAAATTTTATATGTATGATTATATCGTATATTTTTATTTTTTTCTATCATGAAAGTATGATATCTAATGTTGGATTTTGGAAAACAAAAAGAAGCGACGTATTTTATCGCTTCTTACTCTCATCATTTTTATTCTTTTATAAGTGACTTATTCGCTCTTATAACTTCTTGATACAGCAATGGTGACCAATTTTCATTTATATAGTCTTGAATGATCCACCCTACTCTTGTAGGATTCTTTTGTTTTATATGGTTTGCAATTTCAGGGTTTATATAAGAGGCGTAGTAATATGGACTATTCCATGCTGTACCACCAGAAGACAAGCTTGTAAAATTAATATATAGATCATTTAAATCCTCACTATTGTTAATCGTTTCATTTATCGTATCTTTAATAGATTTTATCTTTTCATCATAACTCACTTTATATTTATCTTGCACTGTTACATTTACATTTTGATTTACAGTTGTCGTAAATGTCTCATTATCTGGCCAATAAAAATTATTATATCCTCCTGTTTCATTACTACTATACCTTTTTAACAACACAATTTTCCCACGAGCATCTCCCAACTTTATATTTCCTTCTGTTTTTAAAAAGATAGGATCAACAAAATAACTTTTTTCAAACGTATTACTAAAGGAACCTTCTGCTCCTTTCATATCCTCATACTCTTTTTTTAAAGACATAATAATTGTTTCACTTGGGTTATCTTTTAAAAAATGTTTCGCTTCGTTTATGAATTCATGCAGTGTTACATAAAGATATAATGGCCCATGATGAAGGACTATCGTATTATCATCTGTTAAACGTCCTCTTATATCAAAAATACGAGCTCCATGATCCATTTGGTAACGAAAATCATATTCTTGCGTCATTCCCCATACTTGCTTTATTGGATTTTGTAATTTGAACGTCCCGCTATCATGTGTTCCTGGAATTGAAATTCGTACTAATGGGATATTATCAGGTATAGGTTGCATCCACTTTGACCAATTTTCAAGCTCATTAACAGGGCTAGCTGCAACGACTCGCTTATCATGTAAAGCAAATACAAATGTGATAAATATCATACTACATATGAATAATTTCAAAATAAAATTATTATTGCTCACTATTATTCCTCCTTTTTCTGTTTTACATCAAACTTATTGAATATAATATAAGCTAGTTCATAAAAAATAAATAACATTTCATCATTATGAAATATTGCATAGAAGTAAAGTTAAAAAATCATTCACATATATTAAATTAGAAAAATTCACAGGAACTTCAATGTATTTTCGTATGCAATATTTCATATTCGGACTCTACACTAAATAAATAAGAAACTTATAATGATTATTTATTTTATATGTGCTAATATACTTACATTAAAATATTACATATAGACATTCTGAACTACATTACTTAACCGTTTCACCTTAATTTTTCTAGGAGGATTTACAATGAAATTATTAAAAATAAAGCATATAATACCTTTATCTGCAGCTGCAATTACATTCGTATGTAATCAAGGCACAGCTGAAGCATCTACCATTCATACAGTAAAAAAGAATGATACACTTTGGGGCATTAGTAAACAATATGGAATTTCCATACAATCCATTAAACAGGCTAACAATAAAGGAAACGATCAAACTTTTATTGGTGAACAGTTACATATTCCAGGGTCCACGAATTCAAAAGAAATCATCGTTCGTCAAAACGCCAAACCTGCGAACATTTCTGGACAAATTATTTATCAAGTACAACAGGGAGATTCATTAGAAACGATAGCAAAGCGTTACAACGTTACCGTTCAATCTATAAAACAAATTAATAATACAATCGGAAACAAACTTTATACAGGACAACATTTAAAAATTAATTCAAGCATTTCAGAAAAAGAAAAAGACTTAATGGCGCGCTTAGTTACCGCTGAAGCAGGTGGCGAATCCTATAAAGGTAAAGTAGCTGTAGCAAAGGTTATACTAAATCGTGTAAACGCAAAAGGTTTTCCAAATACAATAACAGGTGTTATTTATGAACCTATTAAACACGGCTATGCATTTACTCCTGTTACAGATGGAAGAATTAATCATCCTGCAAGTCCAGAAGCAAAAATGGCAGTAGAAGAGGCTATCTCCACAAATGGAATACATTCTGACTGGCTTTATTTCTATAATCCGAAAACATCAACAGACAAATGGATTACGACACGTCAAACAGTAGCAGTAATTGGTAACCATGCGTTTGCTAAATAAGAGTTGCAATCATTAACAGACCTCTTTACTTAAAAGGTCTGTTTTTTTATATGTAAAAATTTATTTATCATATGACATAGTGATTTTTAAAAACTATTCTTTCAAACATTTGTATTTACTCCACCACTTTGAGAAATTAAAAAAGCATCAGGTTCAAAAACTACCCCTTTATTAATAAAAGCTATTTCTTAACTTCATAAAATTGTTATACACTAGAGAAATAAAAACAAACTATTCGTTAGCAGGTGAAAGAATATGTATGATGTTACAATTATCGGAGCTGGAGTAAGTAGCATTTTCATGGCTTATTCACTAGCTAAAAGTAACAAAAAGGTTTTAATTCTTGATAAAGGTAAAGCGCTAGAAGATCGCCATTGTCCTTTAGACGAGGGAAAAGCGTGTACTTGTACTACATGTGCTAAATATTTCGGGTTTGGTGGTTTAGGAAAATCTGAAGGGAAATTTAATTATACAAACGGATTTGGCGGCGAACTTGAGCAAAAAGTCGGTAAAGAGGGCTTTATACAGCTCATGGCTGAAGTAGATGAAATTCTATGTCTGTTCGGAGGAAGTTCTGTTTCAAAATATTCTACGGAAAATCCAACTCTCAATAAGAGAGCTGAATCGTGTGGTTTGCAAATGCTAACGACAGAAGTACGGCATCTTGGCACTATCCTTTCAAGTGAGATTTTTCAGCAACTCTATGAATTTTTACTTACAAAAATAAATATACAATTTCTTATAGATGTGCAACATATTATGAAACAGAAAGATCATTTTACAATAGAGACAAATGAAGGAACAGTTCAATCTAAGCAACTAGTATTTGCAACTGGACGTTCCGGAGCGGATTGGTTAAAAAAAATGTGCACTTCTCTCAATATTTCTCAGGAACAAACTCGTGTAGATTTAGGTATTCGAGTAGAGATGAAAGAACACCAATTACGTTCTATATTAAAAGATACATTTGAGACAAAACTTTCTTATGAGCATGAACACTTCACTGCAACTACGTACTGTATGAATCCAAAAGGACGTATCATTAGAAAGTACGAAGAAGGTTTAGTTATGCCTGACGGTCAAAATTTTCGAGAGAAAGGAACTGGCACACCTAACTTAAATTTCACTTTATTTATTCCACGCTATTTTTCAACTCTCAAAGAAGCAAATATATACGCAAGTTCAATCATTAAAAACATTAACCAAGGACGAGATCGGATTGTTATTCAGCGCTTAGAGGACTTACTAAATGAAAAGCCCACAACAGAGGACGGCATGAAACATAACCGTATACATCCTACACTACAAGGAGATTATGGCGATTTGCATGCAGAAATTCCTCCATTATATATTGAAGGGCTTAAAGAGTTTTTATTACGCTTAGAACAATTTATCCAAGAACCGATTGATAAAGATACTTTGTTATATGCAATTGACGGAAAGTTCTATGCTCCTACGATAAAAATCAATAACTTTTTTGAAACAAGTGTACATGGACTATTTTTAGTTGGAGATTGTTCCGGTGTCACTCATTCCTTATCTCAAGCTGCTGCAAGTGGGTTGTATGTTGGAAAATATTTATCTCACATTTAATTTCCATAGTAATAGCTTACTATTTCCCCACAAAGAATCAGGATTTTACGAGATACATATTTAACATAACTATTGACATTCAATTCTAACAAATTGAATGTCAATAGTTTTAAAAGCCTCTATTCATTTCCACTTTCATTTGTTCGATATTTTGTAACATCATCATAGTGTTTAATATGTTAGGATGTCTATAAGTATTTTTTACTACAACTATGACTTTTTCTGTTCTGTTTCTAAAAAATAGATTTATGCTTTAAAATTCCCCATTGTACGTATATGAATACTTCATATTATGACCTTTAGAAAGCATAAGCTGAATGGTTCATTATACTCATATAGTTATAAAAATATAATATATAACATAAGTTAAATAAATTGTATAAAGAAGGTGTAACAATGAAAAATAAAATTAATTTACAAATGCAAAATATAAGCTTTGTTTTAATAATTGCTTTAGCAGTATGGTTAAAAACATATCTTATTACAAGATTCAGTTTTGATTTAAAAATTGAGTCTTCTACACAAGAGCTTATTTTATTTATTAGCCCACTCGCTACATCATTAGCTTTTGTCGGATTAGCATTATTTGCAACCGGTGAAAAGCGAAATTATATAGCGCTATGTATTAATTTCTTATTAACAATCGTACTCGTTGGGAATGTAATGTTCTATGATTTTTATAGTGATTTCGTAACGTTACCAGTACTTGGGCAAACATCAAACTTTGGTCAATTAGGCGGCAGTATTTTAGAAATATTGAACTATAAAATTATACTCGCTTTCGTAGACATTATTTTCTTCTTTATTTTGTTAAAGAAGAAGGCACTAGTCTTCCAAACAGGACGTGTAACTCATCCGGCACGTTTGTTATATTTTCTCTTAACGATTGGTGTATTTTTTGCAAATCTACATCTTGCAGAAAAAGAACGACCTGAACTGTTAACGAGATCATTCGACCGAGTTATGCTTGTTAAAAATTTAGGACTATACACTCATCAAGTATATGATTTAACACTGCAAGTAAAAGCAGGATCACAAAAAGCACTTGCTGATAGTAGTAAATTACAAGAAACTGAAAACTACGTAAAGGCAAACCAAAGTGAGCAAAACCCTAATATGTTTGGTGCAGCAAAAGGAAAAAACGTAATTGTCGTTACTCTTGAATCCTTGCAAACCTTCTTAATAGGCGCATCAGTTAACGGTCAAGAAGTTACGCCATTCTTGAATGAATTCATAAATGAAAGCTATTACTTCGATAACTTTTTCCACCAAACTGGGCAAGGAAAAACATCCGATTCTGAATTTCTAATTGATACGTCGTTGTATCCATTAAATCGAGGAGCTGTATTTTTCACGCACGGTAACAATGATTATACTGCGACTCCGGAAATTTTACGTCAGCAAGGCTATTTCACTTCTGTATTCCATGCGAATAACGCAACATTTTGGAATCGTAATATCATGTACTCTGCTCTTGGTTATGATCGTTACTATAACGAACTTGATTACAAAATTACGCCCGAAACACATTTAAATTGGGGATTAAAAGATATTGAATACTTCGATCAATCAGTAGATATGTTAAAAACCGTTGATCAACCATTTTACGCTCGTTTCCTTACGTTAACGAACCATTATCCATTTACGTATGATGAAGATACAAAATTCATTGAACCATATAACTCTGGTAATGGCGTATTTGATCGTTATATCGTAACGGCACGTTACTTAGACGAATCCATTAAAAGATTTATTGAGCGTTTAAAAGCAGAAGGAATGTATGATGATTCTATTATTGTGTTATACGGTGATCATTATGGTATTTCTGAAAAACATAATCGTGCAATGGCACAGTTTTTAGAAAAAGATCAAATAACAGAATTTGATACTTTAAATTTACAACGCACACCTTTATATATTCATATGCCTGGACAAACAGAAGGTCAAACGATTTCAAAGCCTACGGGACAAATCGATATGAAGCCTACGATTCTAAATTTATTAGGGATTGATACTACGAACGATATCCGTTTTGGTCATGATATGTTTTCAAATGAATATACCGGTTTTGTCGTTTTACGTGATGGTAGCTTTATTACAGACAAGTATGCATATACAAACAATACTTTTTATGACCGCATAACTGGTGAAATTGTAGATTTACCAAAAAAAGAAGCACAAGCACTCATTAACCGTGCACAAAATGAATTACGAATGTCTGACAAAATTATTGAAGGCGATTTATTACGTTTCTCAGAAAGTAATAAAATGAAAACTGGCGAAGTACAAACTAAAATTAAAGAGACTGAAAAATAATATAAATATGAAAAGGGAGCAACTCATTAAAGTTGCTCCCTTTTACTCTCTTATAACATATAATGCAATGTCATATAAAAACCTCATATATTTTACTTTTATTCTACGCTTGTTTCTAAAGTTACATCTGTATAGGTATAATCATCACCAATATTTAAAATTACTTCACATTGACGTAATCTCAATTCAAAGAGCATGATAGAATCATGGTAGACTTCAGGATTTGATTTCATTTTATGTAACATCTCTTGTTTTTCTTGTATTTCTAAACGAGTGTTTTCTACAACTCGTTTCAAGGAGTTAAATGGATTCCTAAAGAATATATGAATGTCCCTCTCTTGCGTGTTTTCAAATAGCTCAAATTGCAAGAAAAATTTCTTCATAATAGAAGTTGTTACCTCATTATAATCTTCATTTTCTACATACTGTTTATATTTGTTATATAGCATGCCTTTGTTTTTAGGAAGAACTCCAAATAATTTACCGGCACTTTTCAGTAAAAATTGCGCTGGTGTAAATCGACGTAAAATATTTACTTCATCCATTTGTATTCTAGTCGTCATTCTGTCAGCATCTCTGCTCCAGTCATCAAGCACTTTAAAATCACATGCTAACTGGATTCGATTTTCTCCAAATAAAGAATTAAGTCCTTCACTCAGTTCTTCAAGATATGATTGACTTTGAAGGAGCTCATTATTAGAAGTTTCAATCCAATTTTGCATAGAAAGAGCAAGTTTAGGTAATACCGTTTGTTCTAAGTATTTATGCACCCTCTCATTCATTGCTTTATTTAGTTCCGTATCCATGTGCCCGAAATCGCTTTCTTCACTAATTAAATCCGAACAACTCTGTAATATCTTCGGAATATTTTCAGTAAGATCGTTCATAATTTCCGTTTTCATTGTGCGATATGACTGTGTAATGAAATGAATTTTTTCCTTCTCAAAAGCAGTAAGATTATTAATGCTACCATTTAGTTTCACTAGCATATCTTCATTCCAATTAATCGCATCCACCAAATTATTTTCTTTCTCAACGCGTTTATCCAAAAGATATGTAATTGTTTTTCGAATGAAGAACAATAGCTTTTCAGTACGTTCTGCATTGATATTTTTATGATTAAAGTTAAAATGAATAAACTCAGTTAACTCATTTAACTGTTGACTACTTGTATATAGCGAAGAGTAAGGGAAAATTCTCGCTTGCGGGAAATATGTGTTTATTCTCGCTTGCGTATCATATAATACTCTTTTCACTTCTGCTTCACTGTATATGTTATCGATTTTATTTAATAAGAAATGAATTTGTAAATTTGGTGTATGTTCTTGAATGCTTAATAGAATGTCACGTTCTTTGTCAGTAAAAGGTGAATCCGCATTCAATACGAATAGTAATTCGTCTACAGAGTTTAAATATTCGAATATCTCATCTCTAGTGTCGTTATTCCTATTAAAGCCAGGTGTAACTACAAATGTAAGTTTATTTTCACTTAAAAATTTGCATGGTAATTTAAATTCAACACATGCTCTATCTCTATATGTTTGATGGTGTTGAGACATCATATTATGGTAATCAGAGATATCTTCCGTTGTTGTAATTGCAGAGTCTGTTATGGCGTTAATTTCTGTATGAGCATCATTTTTTAAAACTACTACATTCGAAATTGATTTTTCTACTATATTTTCTCCTAATATAGAGTTAATAAATGTAGTTTTTCCGTTCCCTGAAGTTCCTGTTACTAAAATGCGGTTTGTGCTTAAATCTGCGAGTTCACCAACTAACCATCTAAATCGGTGACCTATTTCTATATTATGCTCTTGTGCCCACTCTGTAATAGATTCAAAAAGATGTAAACTATACTCTAAGCCATTCACATGATTAATAGAATATAACAACAGGTTTTCCGCATGTTTTATATCGTCTGAATCTATTTTGGAAGGGAAAATCTCATCCCATGCCAATATAGCTGCTGATGGGAATACAGCATAAGATGGATTGACTACCTTTAACCAATTTGTTAACAAGTTTGGAATGATGTCGTGCAATTGTTTAAGCATATATTGACCTTGAATTAATTCAAAGTACGTTTCTTCGTAAAGAGAAGAAATTTTGTCCCATATATCGGACGAATGTATTTCAATATGTAAGAAAAATTCATTTATTGTGTTAAGCCATAATAAGTAATTTTGTTCATTTTTATAACTGTTCCAAAGTGATGAAACCATTTGCGTAAATTGTACTTGATCTACATTATTTAACGTAACTAATACTTCATAGAAATAATCTGGTGCAATATGTTTAGTAAATCTTTTATCGATATATCCTTTTAAAACCTCAAACCACGGATAAGATTCTGTTCGAATTAACTCATTCACAGCAAGCTCTACTGCACTATCAAAATCTTGCTGCTCCTCATAAAAGGAACGGGCAATTTTTGTGACATTTGGATAATCCGGATTTAAAGAAACTGCTTCTTTAATAACAGCGAAAGCTGAGTCAACATTATTTTGCTCTATGTAAAGAGAAAGTAATTGTAGTCTAATTTCCGTCATCAATATTATATTATCAGTAGTAATGGAAGTATAAACATTTTCAGCAACTTGTAATTGATTAAGCTCGAAATAAGCATCCGCAATATTTTTTTGTGCCCATGGTGCTAATTCATTATTAACTTTCTCCCATTTAAAAATAGCTGCTTCAAAATCTTGATGCTGATAATAAAACTCACCTTGTGCAAAACGAATGTAAGATCCATCAGAAATCTCATTTCTTTCTTCGTTTACATAAACTTCTCCAAGTACGTCAAGAGGTGGTTTTGTTTCATTCTCCATTAGGAATGTTTCATAATACATCTTTTTTATTAATTGTTTTTCTACTCTCATCTTTTCCCCCACTATATCTTGAAAATACATTTTTAAGATATGTCAATACTTTTTGTATGTATGCTTTTTATCTTAACAAAGAATATCTTTTGGAAAATTTCATTTTCCTTTCATTTTTCAAGTAAGATTGAATTTTTATGAGAAAAGTTTCAGTTTTTTTTCAATTCCCTTTCAGTTATGAAACAGCATTAAATGTTCCTAATAACCTAATAACACTATAATCACCCGCATTATATTATCAGGAAAAACCTATATAAACCATATTATAAAAACAATTTATAGAGAATATATATGCAACATTCTCTTCACGAACACATAAAAGAAATCATTATCATACATTTCTCACATTGTTTTTCTTTGAAATATTTCAGTAAGTACGGAATTAAATTCCATTAACCTATATAAATAACTAGTCCAAAAAAAATCTATATGCATATCATGTTATAGTAAAGAACTCAGGAAATCCTAAAAGGAGGCATTTTCATGTTTGAAGATAAATCTAAAATAAACTACCCATATGAATTTACGGAAACTACAACAATTCCGCTAAAAAATCCCATCAATAAAAACTTCAAAAACGGCTCTGGTACACATACTTTCCCAATTAAAAAACACTATAAAGAACAGGTGTTATATACGGAAAAAATTAATAATAATAAAAACAAATAATCTGATAAGCTCTTAAGCAATTAATCAAATAAGTGTCTATATATTAGACCTTGCATAGTTATAGGTATAAATTAATCTTTCTTATACAATTCATGTACTTTTAAAAAGTGCTGATATACAGCGCTTTTTTATACATAGATAATGGAAGAACAAAAAAGGTATGGATAGTTTCCATACCTTTTTTGTTCTTTACTATTTATAAATGGCGTACGTTCATGTTTATTTCACTTAATAGCACTTTAATGGCCCTTCTAGAAGTCATTGGATTAAATTTATATCCCTTCTGATTCCTACTTTCTATAAGCTATTATTGCTCTATTATATATATTTTAAAATTTACCAAACGCAGTTTCAAAGCTAATTAGTTTTCATAAAATATTTTTTGTTTTCGTTGGAACGGATAGGCTTTAATCTCATCTGTATCTAAATTTTCATGAAATAAATGAATGGCTATAATTTGTCTACAATCGTAGGTATGATAATAATATGTTCCGGACTCCATACACATTACGCTTGTATAAATGGTATTATCTAATGCACCTTCTTCTGTTATTACTCCACCTTTAGGAACCTCGCAATTTGATAAAATATGAAATAGGGCTGATACTCCCTCTTCTTCACTATCTATACCTTGAATGTTTTGTTTGCCATATGCTGCCCGCACAAACCTTGATGGTGGGGTGAAATCTCCTGGAAGTCCCATTGAGCCTGAGCCCTGACCAAAAGCACTTAATGGTAAGTTACTCCACTCAGTTGGCGCGAATGGCCGCGATTTAAGGCCTATATATTGTCTTAAATTTTGTAAATGCCAATTAAACTCCGGACTATTCGTCATCACTCCTAGTGGGTTATCATACAATTTTAATCCTTCACTTGTCGGCTCCAGTACAATGCAATCTCCCCATTTATCCGCTAAAATCCAATGTAGTGGTGGCGTAAGTCCTAAATCCGGTAATGGTATATCCAAAAAGGTAAGGCTATCTACAGATTCCTTTAACTCTTTGACAGAATTGAATTGTGTTAGACTCCAAGTTACAAAATCAAATGGAGCCAAATTCGTTTTGTTGTCATCTATGCTTTGACTATAAGTAGCGAATCCTGGAAAATAGAGTGTTGCACATGTCATACCTGCTTCATTTACTCCGTCCGCCATAATGATCCTTCCTTGATGATTAATCCCCATTCCGACCGTAGCATGTTTCGTATTAATGATTTCACCCGTTATATTATTCCACTGATAATGTCGAGGAATGATTATTACTTCTTGATTCATATCTAATGTGAAGTCCATCGTTCTTGCAAAAAGATGCTGACCGTTTTTTGTCTGTAATGTCAAACTCGTACACATAAAGAACACCCCATTTTATGGTTTTATCTACACTTTACATAATTCTGATAAGTCTGTAAATTAAAACCTCTTTCCTTACCAAAAATTGATAAAGCATATACAAAGTACAAATAGGTTGAGGTTATCTCTAGTTTATAAAAAAATTTAAAAATATAGTTGCAAAAGAATTATATGAAAAAGGAGCGACTTGTTATAATCTGTACCCTCTGTACTACACTGATATTTCCAAAATAACTTTTGCACCTCGCAGCTTTTCCGAATTGCTTAAGTGAAGGTTTCCACCGTGTTGCTTTGCAAAATTTTTAGCAATGTATAAGCCCATTCCATGATGATTTTTAGAGTTTCTACTTTTATCTCCTCTATAAAACTGCTCTGTAGCTGAATTTATTTCCTCTTCTGTAAACCCTCTTCCCGAGTCCTCGACAATAAATTGTAGTTTTTCACTAAGCATTTCCACTGAAAACATCAAGTCACCATTTGTTGGAGAATATTCAATTGCATTCATCATTATATTCATAATGGCTCTTTTCAAAGCAGTCTCATCACCATGAATCAAATTTGGTATATCCTGAACATTTTTAATTAAATTTAACTGTTTGCCCAAAACACAAATTGTACTTTCTTCTATAATATTACGAATAAATTTATGTAGATCTATTTGCTTAAATTGAAGTGAAGTGCCTTCCTCACATTTCGTAATATCGAGTAAAGTTTTCATATACATTTCCATCTCATCAACACTTTTCAAAATATGCTCATTACATTTCTTCTGATTTAAATCTAGCGTTGATTCATTTAATAGCTCTGCATTCCCTCTCAATATCGTTAATGGCGTCTTAATGTCATGTGCCAAAGCAGCAATCTGCTCTCTTCTATTCGTTTCCATATCCCATTGTGTACGTAAGGAACTATTCAACTCATCTTTCATTTTCACTAAAGAATTTAATACTTCATTCACTTCTATTATTTTAGATTGTTCTACTTGAAAATCTAAATCTTCTTTTTGAATTTTATCCGTTATATTTTTTAAAATCAGCATTTCCTTTGACAATGTTTTGCCAAAATAGCGAGATAGAATTATCACTTCTGCAACAAATAATAGAATAAAAAGGACAATTTCACAAACTTCCGGATTCGGTAAATACTTCTGCAAAAAAAGATTTTTAAAATTAGCATGTAAAGTATATAGAATGACACAAACATCTTTATCGCGTTCTATAATTGCATAATAATACTTACTATCGCCTTTTTCATCATTCTGCATGTTATTCCATATTTGCCCCGCGTATTCTTTATTAATACTCCCTTGAATAACGTTCCCTGAAAAATCATACACAGCATATTTATATTGTTTTAAAATTTGATCATCGTCCTGTTCGGCTTTAACTATGGCGTCTCTTTGTGATTCAATCTGCTTTTCATAATAATTCGCTGGAAGGATTATCTCTGCGTTAACTCCAATTTGGAATAGAACCATAAAAAAAGTAACTAATGCAATCGTCCCTATTGAAAATGCAAAGATATACTGGATTAATATTTTGCTAAGGTTGACTTGTTTTTTTACTTTCTCCATTTATAACCAATTCCCCATACTGTTTCTATTGGATTGATGTCATGCTTACATAATTTTTGACGGATATTTTTAATATGTTCTACAATTACTTGGTTATCACTTTCTCCCTCATATCCGAAAACATTTTCGTAAATCTTTTCTCTTGAAAATACTTGTCCATGATTCAAAGCTAAATATTCACAAATTCCGTACTCACTTTTCGTAAATGCGATAGATGTATCGTCATGCCATATTTCTTTACATGATAGATGAAATGTAAGACCTGACAAAAAAAATGCATTTTGCTTTTCTCTATGCTCACGCCTTACATGTGCAGACACCCTCGCACGCAGTTCTCCAATTCCAAAAGGTTTTGTAATATAGTCATCTCCGCCGAGGCTAAGCCCTGTAATCAGATCCTTCTCCATTGTTTTGGCAGTTAGAAACACAATTGGACTATCGACCAAATCTCGTATTTCCTTACACAGTGTAAATCCATCTATTTCTGGCATCATGACATCCAATAGAATTAAATCATAATGACAAAATTTATCCTTTGATATTGCAAGAGGATTACTAACGGCTGTTACCTCATGACCTTCTTTCTCTAAAGCACTTTTAATAATATAAAGGATACCGTCCTCATCATCAATTGCTAATATTCTTGCCATATAGAATCTCCCCCCTCGTTTCCATTATAATACAAATACATTTACATTTCTTTGCGCCCTTCATAAAAGGAAAACCACATAAGGGAAATAACAAATGCAATGATCGTGAAACAAACGCAAATCACTGCTCCTATTTTTGCCTCTACTTGTAAGACATGAATAGAATCGGGACTCAATTTGTGTTCCAAAAAATAATTGCATAATCTCACACTCCACGCACATGGTGTGTATTTCCAAATCACATCTCCCATCCCTGTAAGCATTAAAGCTGCCAGCAAGATTTCTATAATTCCAATCCCAATGGAAGTACCTTTACTAAAACGAAGATTTAAGAACAGATGCCATATATACATAAAGATTTGACAACCAAAAAGAATGAAGGAAATTTCAACATACAAAGCAAATGGAAAGTCACTTTGCCCTAACAGAAAATGAAACCCTGCCGCAAACCCAACGACTGCCAACATAGTTGAACAAAACCCACATATTAAAAGTAAACATACTTTACTAATAAATACTTTACGCCTTCCGTATTCCGTTGATAAAAGTTCTTTAAAATTCCCTGCCACAGCCTCTTGTTCCACAACAGAAGAACACACAATGCTAATTAGCAACGGAAAAGATATCGATAATACTTGGATATATCCTGAAACCTTATTTATAGAATCAACTTTTGAAATGGAATAATAACTTAAAAAAAGAGCAATACCGATGATTGGCATCGCTATATGTATCCAGAAAAAAATCGTATGTTTCATTTTTATAAAATCAGCTCTTAATATCCTCGACAAAACCGCCATATTATTTTGCCTCCTGCTTTTCAAACCATTTTGCCGTCATATAAGTGAACAAAAGGAACAACACGACAGAAATTGCCACGCCTGGCAGAATTGCATCGTAGGAAAGGAGTTCTGGTTTGAACGTTACACTTCCGGTTTCTGCATATAGACCATTTGGTAGTATTTTTAAAATAGGAATCATAAGTCTACTTGGATATGTGTATGGACTAATCATCCAAATATTTTCTGTTGCTAATATAACCCCAAAAAGTCCATTTGCCCCTATATTCAATAGAATTGTCGGAAATAGACCTATTTTATTACCTAAAAACAAGCATATCGGAATTTGCCACATAAAAGTAACGATTAAAAGAACACTTCCTAATAGCGCATTTACGGTAGGAATGATTCGGAAATTCTCCTTATTTAATAGTAAACTAGATAACTGGATTCCACAGAAAAAAAGTATGCATGAAAAGCTCAAAATCCCTACAATTAGTAATACTTTAGAAATCCATACTCGTTTTAATGAAACTGGTAACGATAAGATAGATCGATTATTCATTTTCTTATCTTTCTCCGCAAGAAGTACACAACTTAAAGAAATCATTCCTGGAAGCATCGTAATGTACCACCAATTGTAACTAGATAATTGAAAATAATCCGCCGATAATAAAAAAGCAATTAGTATTGTAGCAAAGGGAACTAGCCATATAAGTTTGTTCAAAAAAGTATGTTTAATTTTAATTTTTTCAGATGCAATATATAAATTCATTTCTTATACCTCCCTTCTATACTTTCCAGCCACTTGTACAAATAAATCTTCCAAGTCATCATTCTTATTCAATTTCCCCTGATACCCCAATACACCACCTGATATAATCCCAACATGATCTGCAATTTGACTTACTTCGCTTAAAATATGACTCGATAAAATGACCGTAATTCCTTTTCCCGGAAAGGATAGAATGAGTTTTCTTAATTCCTGAATTCCAAAAGGATCCAGTCCATTCATTGGCTCGTCTAATATTAAAAACTTCGGATGGTTTAGCAATGCAATCGCAATTCCCAATCGTTGCTTCATCCCCATAGAAAAATCCTTCGCTTTTTTCTTATCTGTATTCTCTAGCTCCACAACATGCAATACTTCATCTATCCTTGATTTAGGCAAACCTAAAACAGTCGTACGAACCAACAGATTTTCTCTTGCTGTTAAATTTTCATAAAGCGGAGGAGACTCAATTAAAGCACCAATAGAATGTAAATCATGCCGCGTCCATTTATGACCATCAAAATAAATCTCACCAGAAGTAGGTATAAGCATACCTGTTATCATTTTTAAAGTTGTCGATTTCCCTGCCCCATTAGGACCTAACAATCCATAAATTGCATATTTCGGTACAGAGAGCGAAATATTTTGTACTACACTTTGCTTTCTAAATGTTTTGCAAAGATTTTTTGTTTCTAACATCATCTCAGTCATTCTAAACTTCCTCCTCGTATATTGTAATTCTAGAGTAAACGACAATTATAAGGATTCTATAAGGAAAATGAAAAAACATATGGTCAAAGAAAAAGTTCTTTTCTCACGGAACTTTAATCTTTTCCCCATATGTTTTTCGTATTCTATTTCTAAAACATTTAAAGTTCATACAATTTTTGAATATAACATGTGTGAAACTGTGGATTCACATGATTTTTCGACACTTGCTATTACTGGCGCCTTGTTCGGACTTAAAATTGCGATTACTCCAAATGAAATCGTTGTTACCTAATTTAAAATCGAACTATTTATCGATTTAGTTATATAGAGAAGATGAGAAAACACATAAGTTTTTGTAAATATCGAATAAATTTTGATTAAATTGATACTAATAATGAACTGAAATAAAGAGCACAATTCTTGTTGTAGAATTGTGCTCTTTTGAGGAATAACTTCTCTATATAAATTATGATCAATTCCTTTACTCGGTGCTTAATATCGTCTATTTTTGGTAGATGCTTGTCCATATGGTTCCTCCCATTATAAATTCTTATGAATAGGAACATAAATATAATCAATTTCCCTTTTATATTCACAAATCACATCATCCAAAGTATCAACGCTAGTCTGAAGAGTAACTGATTTTAATTTTTTTCTTTTATAAGCATTGTGGTAATTTGTCTAAACTAGTAGTCTATTTACAAAAATGGGAATCCCCTAATACCAAATATTCTTATAATGAATTAGTTCACCCTATCTGATCCATTAATAATCAAATAACATTTTAACACTATTTTACTAATATATTCTAAATATTACTAATTACTCTTATTATTATGATATACTACCTTTAAAAATACACAATTTGAACAGGGGAATGATTAACTTTGATTGAAAATCAATTACTAGACTTTTATAAAAATAAACTAACTAGCTGGAATTTAATATATAAACCTATTTCTTTAAAATATAAAATTTTTAAATCTATTTTCGCCATTATTTCTTTAATTTTTATAGGATTATATCTTTACGCTGTATTTTCGACAAATAATAATAAAACTATTTTATATAACCCTTTTGTACACCTTACTATATATTGTTTAATTGTCTTGACATTTTTTCAACTTTTCAAAAAAACAGTGATGATACCTGCCCAAAATCAGGCTTATAAAAAATATAAGATAGAAGTTAAAAGCCCTTATTGGAATGAATCCATTAGTTTAATAATCAAATCTTTTTTAGCTCAAAACAACATATTAACTGGTAAACCAGAAACAGATGAAAAAACATTAGACTTTTTAATAGACATTTTTCATAATCGTATTGACCAACTCGAGAAAAAAGGATGGGCATCCATCCTTTCAACCTATGGTGGATTAGCTTTACTATTTATCATTCCTGCTTGGACAGCCTTCAACCAATGGATGAATAATCCTACTAATAAAACATTGATTACTAGTTCTCAAGCAATAGGCTATTTTTTAGGAATTAGTTCTCTTATACTAATAATTATATTTTTCATTTGGGCGCCTATCCGTCAAGGGGTTTTAGAAGAAATGTTTTCTTCCCAATTAAAGGACACCCGACACCTTACACAGGCTCTAGAAAATATAAAGCTTGCAATACACACTCCAGCATATTATCAAAAAATCGAATCCAAAATTATGCAACCACAGATAATAGATTCAATCATCCAAGAATATATGAATGACAGTCAGGAACAGACAAATATTTCCCCTCTTCCTAACAACATGTTTGTCGCAGATGAAATTGAAAAATTAGCGATTTTAAAAGATAAAAAAATCATTACAGATGCAGAATTTATTAAACAAAAAGAAAAACTTTTAGACTAAATCCAAACAAAAAAGAAGCGATTTATTTCATCGCTTCTTTTTATTTGATCACATTATCCCTACATAACCCTCTTAAACATCTTCTCCAGCTCATAAGTAGAATGATGCACAAGAATCGGTCTTCCGTGTGGGCATGTGTATGGATTTGTTGTTGTACGTAGTTCTTCCAGTAAAGCAAATATTTGATCGTTCGTTAAATATTGATTCGCTTTAATGGACGCTTTACAGCTCATCATGATGGCTGCTTCTTCACGTAATTTTTTAATATCAACTTTTTTTAGTTTGACGACTTGTTCCATCATTTCGTCGATAATTTCTGTTTCTTGTCCTTTTGGGAACCACGTTGGATGTGAGCGGACGATAAAGGATTGATGACCGAATTGTTCTAAGAACAGTCCAACTTTTTTCAGTTCTTCTAGTTGCTCTTCGACACGCAAAAATTCAGTAAGAGATAAGTCAATACGGTACGGTACAAGTAGTTCTTGTACTTCTTGCGTTACCCTTCCTACTTTATCACGGAAGTATTCATAATTAATACGTTCCTGCGCGGCATGCTGGTCAATCATATATAAGCCTTTATCATTTTGAGCGAAAATATATGTTCCATGCATTTGTCCAATTGGATAAAGTGGTGGTAAGTCATTACCGTTCATTTCAATCTCTTCTATTTCCTGAACTTCTTCTTCCAATTCCTCTAATTCAAAGTCTTCATCGTTACTGTTCCACGATTTCTCTTTTTGAATTGGTTCTTCTATTATCGGTTTAGTAGAGGGTTGCCAACTTTGTTCTTCTCTTACAAGCGACTGAGGTGGTTGCCATTCTTGCTTTGGCGGTTGCCACAGTTGTGCTGGCTGTTTCACAGCCAGTGGTTCTTCTCGTTTTTCATCCATGCCCGTCGGTAAAACGATTTCCGGCATAGATGGCTCTTTCGGCTTCGCATGCTCAAACTGGAACTGTTCTTGCACACTTTCATCTTTTTCTTTTTTCTTCGTTGTTACACCTGCATCTGGGATGAGCTGTATTTTTTTAAATGCTGCTTGCAATGTTTCTTCGATAAGCTTTAGCAATTCTTGTTCTTTACTAAAACGAACTTCCAATTTCGCAGGATGTACGTTAACGTCAACAAGCATTGGATCCATTTCAATCGATAAGAAGCCGATTGGGTATCGTCCGACTGGCAATAATGTATGATACCCTTGCTGAATAGCTTTCATTAATACGAAATTTCGAACGTAACGACCATTTACAATCGTTGACATATAATTTCGAGATGCTCTCGTTACTTCTGGTAATGTTACATAACCTTTAATTGTGAAATCTAAAGATTCAGCTTCAATCGGAATAAGCTTCTTCGCAACTTGAATGCTGTAAATTGATGCAAGTACTTGTCTTACATCACCATTTCCTGATGTATGAAGCAATTTCTTTTCATTATGAAACAGCTTTAACGATACTTCTGGATGTGACATTGCGATACGATACACGATATCTGTAATATTCCCAAGTTCTGTATGAATGGTTTTCATATATTTAAGACGCGCTGGTGTATTAAAGAATAAGTTTTGTACTGTAATATCTGTTCCTTTTCGGCTCGCTGTTTTTTCCTGCTTTATAATGTCTCCACCTTTAATCATAAGGTGTGTACCAGGTGCATCACCTGTGCTAGTGATTAATTCTAATTCACTAACTGAGGCAATACTCGGCAATGCTTCACCGCGGAAACCGAGTGTTCTAATGCGAAACAGATCGTTTTCATCTTTAATTTTACTCGTCGCATGTCGTTCAAAAGCGACAATACAATCTTCTTCTGCAATGCCGTCCCCATTATCAATGATTCGAATTTTCGATAAACCAGCTTCTTCTAAGTGGATTTCAATAGATGTACTATTCGCATCGATAGAATTTTCCACAAGTTCTTTTACGACTGAGGCAGGGCGCTCTACTACTTCCCCTGCCGCAATTAAGTTAGAGAGTTGATCATCGAGTTTGCGAATTTTCCCCATCTACTTACTCATCCTTTCTTTAACTTTTTTTGTAAGCGATACAGTTCGTTCATCGCTTCTAAAGGTGTCATATCAAGTAAATCAATTTTTTTAATTTGCGTCAGCACTGCCGTTTCTTTTGCATCTAAAACTGGCTTGTCTTGTTTTTTCGAAGACTGTTCTCCACCAAAGAATGATAGTTGTGACTCTTCTTCAGTCTCTACTTTCGTCTCTTCGATTTCTACTGGTTCTTCTTTTACAACTACAGGCTCTGGAATAACTTCTTGCGCCTGTGCTTTCATTTCTACACGCTTTGGAATAATAATTTCTTCCTGTCCTTCAAGTTGTGCTAACACTTCTTTCGCACGAGCGATTAAGCTATCTGGAAGCTCTGCAAGTTGCGCAACGTGAATTCCGTAACTTTTATCCGCTGCACCGTCTTGAATTTTATGAAGGAATACTACTTTTCCGTTCTCTTCAATAGCTGAAACGTGTACATTCTTCAGTTGATCTAAACTTTCTTCTAGCACCGTCAATTCATGATAATGCGTAGAGAATAACGTTTTTGCCCCAATTTGGTCGTGAATATGTTCAATGATTGCTTGTGCAAGTGCCATACCATCATACGTAGATGTACCACGTCCAATTTCATCGAATAAAATTAAACTTCTTTCTGATGCATTTGCAATGGCATTTTTTGCTTCTAACATTTCAACCATAAATGTACTTTGACCTGAAATTAAATCATCAGCTGCACCAATTCTCGTAAAGATTTGATCAAATACAGGTAATGCTGCTTCTGTTGCTGGTACGAAACAACCGATTTGCGACATAACAGTTACAAGTGCTAATTGTCTCATATACGTACTTTTACCAGACATGTTCGGTCCTGTAATTAAAAAGACATCCATCTTCTCTGGCATAATACAGTCATTCGGTACATACAATTTCCCGTTCAATACTTTTTCAACGACAGGATGACGACCATCTTTAATAAAGATTTCACGCTTCGTTGTTAGTACAGGTTTTACGAACTGTTCTTCTTCACTAACTGTCGCAAAACTTTGCAGTACGTCTAATTCACTAATTACTTTCGCTAATTGCTGTAATTTCGGAATAAATACTTTTACTTCTTCACGAAGCGCTGTAAATAAATCGTATTCTAGTTGTACAATTTTTTCTTCTGCTTCTAAGATTAATGTTTCTTTTTCTTTTAGTTCATCTGTAATGAAACGTTCCGCATTAGCAAGCGTTTGTTTACGCTCATAACGGCCTTCTGGTAATGCTGCAAGGTTCGCTTTCGTTACTTCAATGTAGTAACCGAAAATACGATTGTATCCGATTTTTAACGATTTAACTCCTGTAATATCACGCTCTCGTTTTTCAAGCTCAGCGATCCACGTTTTTCCGTTTTTACTAACGTAACGATATTGATCAAGCTTGTCATTATAACCGTCTTTAATAATATCTCCATCTTTAATAGAAAGCGGTGGGTTTTCTTGAATACTTCTTCCTAGTAATTCTGTTAAGCTCTCACACGGGTCTGCACCTTGAATCAATCTCGCTGCATACGCGTTATCTAACAAACTAATCGCTTCTAAAATAGCTGGTACTTGAAGTAAAGATCGTCTTAACTGTAATAAGTCACGTGCATTCACATTACCAAATGCAACTTTCCCTGCTAAACGTTCTAAATCATATACTTCTTTTAACTTTTCTTTTAAATCTTCACGTAAGAAGTAATCATTTACAAACGTTTCAACCATTTCTAAACGCTCTTCAATTCGTTCTTTTTGTATAAGCGGACGTTCCATCCACTGTTTTAACATACGACCACCCATAGCCGTTTTCGTCTTATCTAATAGCCATAATAAAGATCCTGTTTTTTCTTTCGTTCGAAGTGTTTCTGTCAGCTCTAAATTTCGCTTTGAATGCACATCAATTTTCATAAACTGGTTCGTATAATAAATTTCCACTGGCTGTAAATGATCTAATGAACGTTTTTGCGTTCTTATTACATAGTTAAATAAGCGTCCAACTGCTTTAATTAACTTTGCTTGTGAAACATTTTTCACAAGGTGTTCCAATCCTTCAGGAATTGCCGTTGCATCTTCATATGAAATTGTCATTTTTAACGTTTCAGTTAACTTGTTTAGTTCATCTTTAGAGAATGAAGAATCTACAACAATTTCTTTCGAACCAGTTGCATACACTTCTAATAAAATATCTTCTACTGAACCAGTCAATAACGTTACTGTATTTTGTCCAGTCGTTAAATCATTACAAGCTAACGCATACGATCCATCTTCAAAATGTGTTAATGCTGCTAAGAAATTATTTTCTTTCTCATCAATCGTACGCCCTTCCATCATCGTTCCTGGCGTAATTAGTTGTACGACTTCACGGCGTACTACACCTTTAGCTGTTTTCGGATCTTCTACTTGCTCACAAACCGCTACTTTATATCCTTTTTCAACAAGTTGTTCAATATAGTTTTTAGCCGCATGATGCGGTACACCGCACATCGGTATACGATCACTACTACCACCATCTCGGCTCGTTAATGTAATTTCAAGTTCATGAGCTGCTTTAACTGCATCTTCAAAGAACATTTCATAAAAGTCGCCTAAGCGAAAAAATAAAAAGGCATCTTGATAGTCTGCCTTAACCTTTAAATATTGCTGTATCATAGGCGTATATTGCTTCATACTTATCCTCCATAACTCTTACATAATAATCTATATTCATATATGTCACATTTCACGGACATCCATATCTCCTGCTTCAGGAGTCTTTCTTCATTATAGCACATTTCATAAGGAATCATGTTCATTCAAGTACCACTTATGTAAAGTAAAAAGCTAGGAAGAACTTCTCCCTAGCTTTCTATTACTCTTCTTCTGCATCAACGATAAAGTTCGGATCTAATTCTTCAAACTCATCATCATCGATTTGGAAATCTTCGTCTGATTCTACACAACCTTCAGGGTTTACACTTACACAAATTTTCGTTTCGCCAACTACTTCTGTTACAAATTCACGTTCTACAGTTACAACAATTTTATTACCATTTGGTGATACAAGAGCTTCTAAACAATTCGGTGGCTGAATGACACGAGCAATAATTTCTAAATCATCACCAGAAAAGTTTTTATCACGATACCCAATGCTTACTTCATCCGTGTAGTTCACACGTTCTGTTACAACTTCTGTCTTTGTATTGCCATCAAATGAATACCAAGTGTTCACATCATAGAAACCTTCAATTTCCACATGCTTCCCATTCTTTCTTGCTTCGTACGAGTGGTTAATTACCCAGCACCCTAAAATACTTGTTGGTTCATTATTCGATTCACATGTATGCGTTGACTTTGTATACTTACGTCCTTTTCCAACCACTGCTTTTGTAATAATCTCTCTAAATTCGGACATTCGTAACCCTCCTCAATCACTATTCACTTAATCATATGCGTGACAATAGCGGAATGTGTCATTCTTTTTTTGAGAAGAACTTACGTTTAATTCACTAAAAAAAGAGATGTCAATTCGACATCTCTTTAACAACCACAATTTCCTTTTTTACTTTCTACCGCTGCGCCCGTTTCGCCCTTCAATACATCGCCATTCGTTGAAATTAATATTTCATCTGTTACGTTGTTAGAAATCGTACTTGCAACTAGCTGTAGTAAGTCATTTACATATGTTTGTGAAGATTTAAATTCTTGTACGACCGGGATACTATCTAATTTATCTTGCAAAGCATCAATTTCAGCTTCTACTTTTTTCAAAGCTTCCCATTTTCCGTAATGCTGCAAGTTTACTGCTTGTTTTTGCAATGCTTTAATTTCATCAATTGCGCGCTTTACATTTTCATTTTTATGAATTTGCGCCTCTGCTTTTTTAAAGAAATCAACTTCTTCTGTTTCAGAGATCATTTTTGCTAATTCTTTTGCTTGCTCAACAATTTCATCTTTCGTATATGCTTTCATCTATTATTCCACCTCAATCGGCTCTTCAACTAGTTCTCCATTAAGAGACCAAGTTTTTGCGTCCGTTACTTTTACTTTCACAAGCTGACCAATTAAAGATTTTGGAGCAACGAAGTTTACAAGTTTATTCGTACGAGTATAACCTGCAAGTACTTCCGCGTTATTTTTACTTTCCCCATCAACTAACACTTCTACAATTTGACCTTTATAACGATCATTCTTTTCAATTGCCAATTTATTTACTAATGCATTTAAGCGTTGAAGACGTTCTTTCTTTACTTCCATCGGTACATTATCTTTCATTTTTGCAGCTGGTGTACCTTCGCGCGGAGAATAAATAAAGGTAAAGGCAGTATCAAATCCTACTGCACGATATAACGACATCGTTTCTTCAAATTGCTCATCTGTTTCATTTGGGAAACCGACGATAATATCAGTTGTTAATACCGCGTTTGGAATTGCTTCTTTAATTTTTCTTACAAGCTCTAAATAATGCTCGCGCGAATATTTCCGCGCCATAATTTTTAACATCTCTGTGCTTCCAGATTGAACTGGTAAGTGAATATGTTCTACTAAGTTCCCACCTTTTCCAAGCACTTCAATTAAGTGATCATCGAAATCGCGTGGATGACTCGTTGTAAAACGAATACGAGCTATATCAACTTTACGGAGTTCGTCCATTAAATCGCCAAGACCGTATTCTATATCTTCAAAGTCTTTACCATATGCATTTACGTTCTGTCCAAGTAACGTAATTTCTTTATAACCATTCGCAGCTAAATGGCGAATCTCTTGGATAATATCTTCTGGACGTCTGCTTCGCTCTTTTCCGCGTGTATACGGTACGATACAATATGTACAGAACTTATCACAGCCATACATAATATTTACCCAAGCTTTAATATCACCACGGCGTACTTTCGGAAGGTTTTCAATTACGTCTCCTTCTTTTGACCAAACTTCAACTACCGTCTCCTTCGAGAACATTGCATCTTTTAGAATGTACGGTAATCTATGAATATTATGCGTTCCAAACACCATATCTACATGCTGATTTTTTTGCATAATTTTATTTACAACAGATTCCTCTTGAGACATACAACCACATACACCAATTAAAAGGTCCGGATTTCTTCGTTTTAGTGACTTTAAATGACCTAGTTCACCGAACACTTTATTTTCAGCATTTTCACGAATGGCACAAGTATTTAATAGTACTACATCTGCATCTTCAGTTGAAAAGGTTGGTTCATATCCAAGTGCAGTGAAAATACCAGCCATTACTTCTGTATCATGCTCATTCATTTGACAACCATATGTACGAATATAGAACTTTCTTCCTGTACCAAAATTGCGAAACTCTTCAGGTAAGCCAAAATCCCGTTCAATTTTAACTTCTTCTTTCCCGCGTTTTTTCGCGTCTTTTAAGGAAGGTGGTTGGTATACACTTTCAAAGTATTTGCTATAATCTTTCTCTTCTTTTTTCGTAGAGGAATTTGCTTGCTGACTTGCTAATCGTTGTTGCTCGTTCATCGGTAATCTCCTTTCACCCTTAACTATACACACTCTATAGTCCATTTTAATGCGCTTAGACTCACCTCAAAAATGGTTAGATAGCTTGAGAGATAACTTGTCCTTTGAAACTTGAGTAACCAATCTAATCATTCATAAGAATGAAGTCTTCCCCACGCAAATAGACATTCCCTTTTATTTGTCCTACCCAAAAGCATATTGCTTTATCTCTATAAACATTACCATAGTATGAAGCGTTTCGCCAATTTAAACAAGAAAGAGGCTCTGTCTGATTTTACATTTCATATGCAATGAACTCACCATTTTCATACAACGATTTATATATTATTTTATCATTCTGAATTTTCTAAGTAAATAAGACTACCTTATATTTTTACTCATTAAAAAAGGTTGCCAAATGGCAACCTCCTCTTCTTACATTACATAAATTCAGCAACAAGCTCATCAAACATTTTCTGATCCATATTTAAATCAGATTGCACTAAAGGCTTCTCACTATAGCCTTTTACTAGTTCTTGGTATGAAGGCTGCGCTGTATTTTGATAAATTAAACCTGTTACTAATCCGTTATTTTCCATTAACGTTTGCATAGCCATCATGCGATTAGACGGATCATATCCCTCTACTGTACTTAGTTTTGTTAAATTCTCTTTAAACCAATCGTAAGTATTTACTTTATTGTAAGTAACACATGGGCTGAACACGTTAATTAATGAAAATCCTTTATGATTAATACCAGCTTCAATAATTTGTGTTAATTCTTTTAAATCACTTGAAAAGCTTTGCGCCACAAATGTTGCACCAGCTGTTAAAGCCATTTCCATAACATTTAGTGACGGTTCAATTGAACCTTGTGGTGTACTTTTCGTTTTAAATCCTGCTTCACTACGTGGTGAAGTTTGCCCTTTTGTTAATCCGTAAATTTGGTTATCCATTACGATGTACGTAATGTCGATATTACGACGAATAGAATGGATTGTATGTCCCATACCAATCGCAAATCCATCACCGTCACCGCCTGATGCGATAACTGTTAAATCACGGTTTGCCATTTTCACACCTTGTGCAATTGGAAGGGCACGACCATGAATACTATGCACACCATATGAATTAATATAACCTGAAATACGACCTGAACAGCCGATACCAGAAATAACAGCAAGTTCATCTGGATTTAAGCCAACGTTAGCTGCCGCACGTTGAATTGCAGCTTGCACCGAGAAGTCTCCGCAACCTGGGCACCAGTTTGGTTTTACACTGTTACGAAAGTCCTTAAATGTTGCCATTTAATACAACCCCTTTTTTGCATTCGTTGTAAATCTCTTTCGGCAAGAATGGGTTTCCATCATATTTTAAAAGACTAGAAATTTTCTCACCGTTACCAAGATTCATTTTCATAATGTTAGCAAGCTGACCTGTTGCATTGTTTTCTACCACTACAACACGCTTCGCATTTTTCACAAGTGGATCGATTTCAGCTGTTGGGAACGGGTGAATTAAACGCACATGAGCATGGTTTACTTTCATACCCTCTTGTTCTAATCGCTCCATTGCTTCTTCGATCGCACCGCGAGTTGAGTTAAATCCAACAAGCAATACGTCTGCTTCCTCATGCTTAACATTTTTATAAACAGGGGTATTAAACTTCAAGTTCTCCATTTTACGGAAACGTTTGTCCATTTGATCTTTACGGTTTATTGCTGATTCAGATGGTTTACCAGTTTCATCATGTTCTACACCTGTCACATGATGAACACCATTTTTCATACCAGGTAAAACACGTGGTGAAACGCCATCTTCTGTTACTTCATAACGCTTGAAATATGCTTTATTTTCACGTTCTGGTAATTCTGCTTCTAAATCAAGCTTACCACGACGAATTTCCACTTTATCTAACTTAAGTGGTTCTACCGTTTGTTTTCCTAAAGAAAGCTGTAAATCTGTTAAGAAAATAACAGGTACTTGATATTCTTCAGATAAGTTAAACGCTTCTACAATATCATAGAAAGCTTCTTCAACAGTACTTGGTGCCATTACGATTTTTGGAATTTCACCGTGCGTACCGTAAATCATCGCCATTAAATCAGACTGTTCTTGTTTCGTTGGTAATCCTGTACTTGGACCACCACGTTGTGTATCGACAATTACTAATGGCGTTTCTGTAATACCCGCTAAACCGATCGCTTCCATCATTAAAGAGAGACCCGGACCAGCAGATGCAGTTAATGTACGAACACCAGCATAGTTTGCACCGATTGCCATTGTACAAGCTGCAATTTCATCCTCAGTTTGGATTACTGTCCCGCCAACTTTTGGTAATTTTTTAATTAAGTATTCCATAATTTCAGATGCAGGTGTAATTGGATATGCAGACATAAAGCGAGCACCACCAGCTACCGCACCAAATGCAATTGCATCGTTCCCAATCATAAACATGCGTTTCTGACCATCAGCTTTTTCAAGCTGCATCATGTTCACTTTCTCACCTAGTAACTCTTTCATATATTGAGAGCCGCGCTTAATTGCGTCCATGTTCTTTTGAACAACTTGCTCTCCTTTACGACCAAAGATCTCTTCAACAACATCTAAATAAGCTGTCTCATCTAATCCTAATACCGCACTTGATGCTCCAACAGCAACCATGTTTTTCATTAATGATGTGCCTAATTCTGAAGCAATATCTGTAAACGGTATCACATATAGATTTACATCTGTATTATCAGGTATTGTTGGATTAAATTTCGCATCTGCAACTACAATTCCACCTGGACGTAGTTCGTGGAAGTTAAAATCAATTGTTTCTTGATCAAAAGCAATTAAAATATCTAAATCATCTGAGATCGCGCGTACTTCTGTTGTACTTACACGAATTTTATTATTTGTATGGCCGCCTTTAATACGTGATGAGAAGTGGCGGTAACCGTATAGGTAATATCCTAATCGGTTTAATGCAATACAGAAGATTTCTCCTGTACTTTCAATTCCTTCACCTTGTTGGCCTCCAACTTTCCATGAAAGTTGACTAATCATCTCCTACACCCCTTTTGGCTGCATTCATTGTAGTGTATTTTTTTACAGTAATAGTTTAGCATTTTTTATACAAATAAACTACAACGGACGCAAATTATGCCTCTTCTGATTTCCCTGAATCTTTAGTATAAAGCTATTTTGTTTTTCATTCTAGTATTAGGTCTTAAAAAAAGCAATAATATCAAATGGATTAATTCTAATTTTTCTGTATTTTTAAAACGAAAATCTTAAAAACTTATACGTTCAACAAAGTTATCATATAAAAATCGCTCTACAGTAGATGCAGCATAGTGTTTACAAAGCTCATTAATTACATTTTCATACTCTCCATACGCTGATACATTTACAACCGTTTCTACTATCCCATCAAAATCCGAACCAAATCCTATATTGTTCTCTCCGCCCAATGAACAAATATATTCAATATGTCTTACTATATCTGCTATATTCGATTGTTTTTCACTTGTTAGAAACTGTGGTACGAAAGTGACACCAATTATACTATTTTGCTTTATAAGAGCTTTAAGTTGTTCATCGTTTAAATTACGTGGGTGTTGACAAAGTTTCATGCAATTTGAGTGGGAGGCAATCGGATTTGTTGCAACTTCTATCACATCCCAAAAGCTTCTTTCATTCAGATGAGACACATCAGTCCATGCATGCAACGTATTAAGTTCTTGTACAACATAGTTACCAAAAGTCGTTAAACCCGCCCCACGTGTCTCTAGCGCACCATCAGCTAATAGATTGGCATAATTCCATGTTAATCCAAAAGAACGTACTCCTAGGCGATAAAACAACCGTAATTTCATTGCGTCTTTCCCAATTGGTTCGCATCCTTCTAGTGTTAATATCGCTCCAATCTCGTCCTGTTTTAACATGTTAATATCATCTTTTGTCTGAATTAACTTCATACCCGGTAGTGACAAAATTTCATTGTAAAAAATATCTACCATTTGTAATGCCGCTTCAAACCGTTTTTCATACGCTACCGTTTCTGGCACATATATAGCAAAACATTGTATACTTCCTTTTCTTCTCTTTAACTGTTCAAATGTAATATGTAATTGCGGATCATTTTTAAAATCCTTTTTCCCCTGTGCACTCCATAACTGAAGGAGTACGTCACAATGAGCATCAAAAATTTTCATTTCCATTCCTCCATTATAAAAACAACCTGTTTGCATACTGCAAACAGGTTGGTTAAACTTAACGAGGTTCTACAATTAATTTTATTGCTGTACGTTCTTCCCCATCAATCATAATATCTGTAAACGCTGGGATACAAATCAGGTCCAAACCACTAGGCGCTACAAATCCTCTTGCAATTGCTACTGCCTTTACCGCTTGGTTCAATGCACCTGCACCAATGGCTTGAATTTCTGCTGTTCCGCGTTCGCGAATAACACCTGCAAGTGCACCAGCTACAGAATTAGGGACCGACGTTGCTTTAACTTTTAATATTTCCATTCCGCGTTTCCTCCTCGTTTCTCTAAAAAGTATTAGCAATTATTTCACTTTAACTTATATTCACGAGGAATGACGCGTATTCCTGCTAAATTTCTGTAATTTTTCTAAAAAATTAAAAAATAATAACTTATCTAAATTTTATTCAAAAATTACTCAAAAAATGGTTGATCATCATTAATTAAGATACGCTGAATTTTCTTAGCTTTTCCTGTATTAGGATCCACATCAATTAGCACCGCACTTAATTGTGTTCTACCATTAGTTACTTCAAATCGTACTGGTAAGTTTGTTAAAAACTTCTTCAATACCGCTTCTCGGTCCATACCTAAAATTCCATCGTACGGTCCTGTCATACCAACATCTGTAATATATGCCGTTCCGCTTGGTAAAATACGATTATCTGCTGTAGGAACATGCGTATGTGTACCTACTACCGCTGTAGCACGACCATCTACATACCAACCTAACGCTTGTTTTTCACTTGTAGTTTCCGCATGAAAATCAACAAAGATAATATTCGTACGTTTTTTTGCAATGTCAATTAATTCATCCACTTTACGGAATGGACAATCGATTGGAGGAAGGAATGTACGTCCTTGTAAGTTAATAACTGCAACTTCTGTTCCATTACAGTTCACAAAGATAAGCCCTTTTCCTGGAGTTCCTTCTGGGAAGTTAGCTGGTCTTGCAAGATATTTTGCATCATCAATAAATTCAAATACTTCACGGTTATCCCAAGCATGGTTTCCAAGTGTAACCGCTTGTGCCCCGCATTCTAAAAAGTTTCGGTATATTTTCTCTGTAATTCCACGTCCACCTGCTGCATTTTCTCCATTAATAATGGTTACTGTAGGTGTATATTTCTTCTTTAATGCCGGTACGTATTGTTGAATCATACCTCTACCAGGAGATCCTACTACATCCCCAACAAATAATATTCTCATATGTCTTACCCTTCCTATGTACTACATTTTTTATTACTATAGCTTCAAGTGATTCCCTTACAATATATTTATTATAAGTTTGGTTCACCTTTATGCTAGGTATTACTACTTCCCTTTATTTTAACCAATTCCAACACAAAAAAATAAAGTGGTGTTTCACCACTTTATTTTGCGTATTCCACTGCACGTGTTTCACGAATAACAGTTACTTTAATATGTCCTGGGTAATCCAGTTCATTTTCAATACGTTTTCGAATATCACGAGCTAAACGATGAGCTTCTAAATCATCAATTGTATCTGGTTTTACCAGAATACGAACTTCTCGTCCTGCTTGAATTGCGAATGATTTTTCTACGCCTTCATAAGACTCTGAAATCTCTTCTAACTTTTCAAGACGACGAATATAGTTCTCAAGTGTTTCACTACGAGCTCCAGGTCTTGCAGCTGATAATGCATCTGCTGCTGCAACTAAAACTGCAATGATAGAAGTTGGTTCTGTGTCCCCATGGTGAGATGCAATACTGTTTATAACTACAGGATGCTCTTTATATTTCGTTGCGAGTTCAACACCAATTTCAACGTGGCTACCTTCTACTTCATGGTCAATCGCTTTACCGATATCATGTAATAGGCCAGCACGTCTTGCTAGTTTTTCATCCTCACCAAGCTCTGCTGCCATAAGTCCAGTTAAATATGCAACTTCCATAGAGTGTTTTAAGACGTTTTGCCCGTAACTTGTACGGTATTTCAAACGACCTAAAATCTTAATTAAATCTGGATGTAATCCGTGAACACCCACTTCAAACGTTGTTTGCTCTCCGACTTCGCGAATATACTCGTCCACTTCACGTCTTGATTTTTCGACCATCTCTTCAATACGCGCTGGGTGAATACGTCCGTCCTGTACTAATTTATCAAGAGCGATACGAGCTGTTTCACGACGAATTGGGTCAAATCCAGAAAGGATAACCGCTTCTGGTGTATCATCAATAATTAGGTCAATACCTGTTAACGTTTCTAACGTACGAATATTTCGACCTTCACGTCCGATAATACGTCCCTTCATTTCGTCGTTTGGAAGATTTACAACCGAAACGGTTGTTTCAGCAACATGATCAGCTGCACATCTCTGCATTGCAAGAGATAAAATCTCTTTTGCTTTCTTATCCGCTTCTTCTTTCGCACGAACTTCACTTTCTTTTACCATTACGGCAATTTCATGAGAAACTTCACTTTCTACTTTACCAAGAATAATTGCTTTCGCTTGTTCGCGTGTCAGATTGGAAATGCGCTCTAATTCTGTTTGTTGCTTTTGAACTAACTCTCCCACTTTGCTTTCCAACTCTTCAATCTGTTGTTGTCTCGCTACAAGAGAATCCTCTTTCTTTTCTAACTGTTGCTCGCGTTTATCGAGCGTTTCGTCTTTACGATCAAGGTTCTCTTCTTTTTGCATTAAACGATTTTCTTGTTTTTGTAATTCGCTTCTACGGTCACGAATTTCTAATTCAGCTTCTGTACGAAGTGTATGAATTTCATCCTTTGCTTCTAAAAGCGCTTCTTTCTTAAGTGCTTCAGCCTCACGATTCGCTTCGTCTATAATACGTTTCGCTTCATTAGCTGCACCATTAATCTTCGCTTCAGCAATAGACTTTCGAACAAAAAAGCCAACAACTGCACCGACTGTTGCAAGCAAAATGGAGATGAGTATCCAAACTGCAGTACTACTCATGATTTCACCTCCCCTTGCTATGAATGAAAAAAGACTGTCGGCATGTACATTGAATACCAACATACAGCAAAGACCGTCGTCCCGCTTTTTTAAGGGACTTTCTTCATTTCACAATTAAAATGTCATATTATTATTTCGGCAAGATTTAAGTCTTACTCCGAATATTACTTCTCTTCTTGAGAAGAGTGTTTCGTATATAAGAAAAAATATACATTCTCATTGTATCTATCGCAATTTTCATTGTCAAGCGTTGTCTACTTTTACTTTCTTTACCTTCAGCCCTAATTCATATATGAATTTAAAAAGCAGAGAGCATATTATCCTGGAAAACCTTAGTAAATTCCAGTTTATGCATACAAAACATGCATATATCCCTCTTTATACATAGCCTTTTAGGCTGATTAAATATTTTATCTGCAACGATATACAACGCTTTCATAATAATTAAAAATAAAAGACACGAAGCCGTGTCTTTTATTTTTAATCTTGAAGATTTGAATCTTCCGTGTCTTCCACACCAGAGTCTTCACCAATTCCGTGATGGTCACGAACAAAGAAGGCAATTTCCTCTCTTAAATCCGTATTCTCTTTTAGGAACTGCTTAGAATTTTCACGACCTTGCCCTAAACGCTCTTCATTATAAGAGTACCAAGCACCACTCTTTTGAACGATATCAAGTTCGGAAGCCATATCTAAGATTTCACCTTCTCTTGAAATACCTTCTCCGTACATAATATCAACTTCAGCAACACGGAATGGTGGTGCTACTTTATTTTTAACTACTTTTACTTTTGTTTTATTACCAACGATGTCGTTACCTTGCTTTAATTGCTCAGCACGACGCACTTCAAGACGAACAGTTGAATAGAATTTCAACGCACGACCACCTGGAGTTGTTTCTGGCACTATCTATAGATTTTCCATCTCTATAGTCCGGACTATCTCTTCATCTCTTTACAGAGAGCCTTGCACTTCCAGCAGTAGCCTATCATCTGCCGTACCCTACTCAGTTAACTAAAAGTCCTTTTCGGTAGTCTCTACACCTTCCCCATATAAATATGGAGCTTGGCACGGTATTACCCTCAATAATGGTGGGCTTCACCGTTAGCAACTATATGAATAGTTACACCCTTAGGCAATAAGGTTCACAAGGTTTTTTAACATGCTATCACTAGCAAGGGAAACCCATGGTAAACTCCTTAATCTTTACGATTAAGCAACTTGTAGTTGATTTCCGAACATAACCCCAACTTTTTCACGAATTTGGTTAATAAAGATTGCGATTGTTTTTGATTTATTAATTGCACCTGACAGCTTACGAAGTGCTTGAGACATTAAACGAGCTTGTAGACCTACGTGTGAGTCACCCATGTCTCCTTCAATCTCAGCTTTCGGTACAAGAGCTGCTACAGAGTCAATTACGATAATATCAACCGCGCCACTTCGTACAAGTGCTTCTGCGATTTCTAAACCTTGCTCCCCTGTATCAGGTTGTGATAATAGTAATTCATCTATGTTAACACCTAATTTTTGTGCATATACAGGATCCATCGCATGCTCCGCATCAATGAACGCTGCTTGTCCACCTTGACGTTGTACTTCAGCGATTGCGTGTAATGAAACTGTTGTTTTACCTGAACTTTCTGGTCCATAAATTTCGATAATACGGCCACGTGGGTATCCGCCTACCCCTAGTGCCACATCAAGTGCTAAAGAACCACTTGAAATTGTAGAAACTCTACGCTCCGCTTGTTCTCCTAATTTCATAATTGAACCTTTACCGAATTGCTTCTCTATTTGTTTTAACGCCATATCTAACGCTGCTTGACGATCACTCATTCAAAATTCCTCCTTAACTGAATTGCTAATCTTATTATACCTATTTTCAATTCAATTTGCCAACAAAAATCGAACATTTATTCGTTTTTTTTATTTTCCATTAAATAAAACTGCATTTAACCATTAAAAAAAAGCTAGAAGAGACTCATATCTCTTCTAGCTTTTTATACAAATGATAAAATCCGTACTTCACCGAGCGTTCCCTAATTTGTTGACGACTTCCGCTTAGATGAAGAGGAAAGACTACAGTTGGTTCATCTTTAATCGCCAGTCCAACAAATACTATTCCCGGCTCTTTATGTTCTGAAGCATCTGGTCCTGCTACCCCAGTGAAACTAACTCCGATATCTGCTTTTAATAATCCTCTAACATTTTCAGCAAGATAACGAGCACATTCTTGACTAACTGCACCGTCAGTAGCCAACACTTCCTCAGGTACATGTAGAACATGTTGCTTCACATCATTATGATAACAAATGACACCGCCTTTAAATATGGAAGACACACCAGCACTTTCTGTTACTTGATTCCCAAAGAGACCACCTGTTAAACTTTCTGCACACGCTAAAGTTAATCCTTTTTTCTTCAATAACTCTATCGCCTTATCATGCAGAAACTCTTGGTCATATCCATAGAAAAATTCTCCTACTCTTTCTAAAATCAAATCTTCCGTATGCTGGATGAGTTTCTGCGCTTCATAAGCACTTTGATGCTTAGCAGTTAAACGTAATGTCACTTCTCCATCATTCGCAAGCGGAGCGATTGTCGGGTTCGTTTGTCCATCAATTAAATCTTGAACTTTCACTTCTAATTGAGATTCCCCAATCCCGAAGAAGCGAAGCACACGAGAATAAATGTTTTCTCCTGTTGTAAAGTTACGTAAAAAGGGCTCTACATAACTTACATACATCGGCTTCATTTCTTTCGGTGGTCCTGGTAATAAAATATAAACTTTTCCGTTCTTATTTAACCCCATACCAGGCGCCATGCCGTGATCATTCGCAAATACAGTTGCTCCATTCAAAACGAGCGCCTGCTTTTTGTTATTCTCCGTGAATTCGCGACCTGTACGCTTAAAGTAATCGCTTATTGATGCTAATGCCTTTTCATCATATACAAGCTCTTCCCCTAAGCTAGATGCTATTGTTTCCTTCGTCAAATCATCTTTTGTCGGTCCTAATCCACCTGTAAAAATAAGCATGTCCGCGCGCTCTTCTGCAACTTCAATCGCCTGCTGTAATCGATTGTTATTATCCCCAACTACAGTATGGTAGTACACATTAATTCCGATTGAAGCTAACTTTTCAGATAAAAACTGGGCGTTTGTATTTGCAATTTGTCCAAGTAATAATTCTGTTCCAACCGCAATAATTTCAGCATTCATCCCAATTCCCCCATAAACTTCTATTTTGAGTTTACAAAAGCAGCTCTATTTTTCCAGAAATAATCCCATCCTGAAATAACAGTAAAAATTAATGCAATCCATATAAAGATATCAGCAACTGGAATATGGATTAAATTTAAAGGTACATCGTGTAATAAGTATGCCGCAATCGCGATAATTTGTGTCCATGTCTTAATTTTCCCTAGCTGATTTGCCGCAACTACTTCTCCTGTTCCAGCAAGTACAAGACGTAAACCAGTTACTGCAAACTCACGGCTTATAATGATAATAACGATCCAAGCAGGTACGTATTGCATCTCAACTAATGTGATAAGTGCTGCTGAAACAAGTAATTTATCAGCTAACGGATCAAGAAACTTCCCTAAATTTGTTACAAGATTATACTTTCTTGCGTAATGTCCATCAATCCAATCTGTAGCCGAAGCAACAATAAAGATAAGTGCCCCTACTAAATGTTGAATTGGTAAATCAACATCACCAATTGTGTATGAGCCCCAATCAAATGGTGCTAACATAATTACCATAAAAATTGGAATTAAGAAGATTCTAGATATTGTAATTTTATTTGGTAAATTCACAGCTATTCCTCCATCATATCAAAAACATTTGTTCATTGAAAAAAGTCATCGAAGCGATGACTGTTATTGTGCAGGTTGCTCTATCCCTTGGTTTTTTATCACCAATCTTTGGTGAAGTTCTTTTCCTGTATCCAATGGGTAAGCGACCACTTGGCCATTCAGTTTAACTTCAACATTCGTTGCATTCCCAATATTAAGTCGTACTTCTTTTACTGTTGATACATCATGTTTTTCTACTTGACCCTCTTGTACTGTAGTGTTTAGAATCACATTCCCCGCATCATCTTTAACATCTACATAACTCGCACCTTTACTCGATATTTCCAGTTCTAATGTTTTATTATTATGAATTTCCAAAGTAGATACTATACCAGTTGTTCCAACTACTTTCACTTCTTCTTTTCCAGTTGGCGGTGCTGGTTGTTCCTCTTTCTTTGGCTCTTCTTTCTTTGGTTCCTCTTTTTTCGGCTCTTCCGCTTTAACTTCATCTTTCTTCGTATCTAACGGAGAGTTTTCTGCTTTTTTAACTTCAATTTTCTCGCTTTGGGCATTCGGAACTTTCGCATCATCTTTTCCAGTTAACGCTTGGAAAACAAACCAAATTACCACTCCAAATGCAATTACTAACAGCGCAACTAAAATTTTCGGCATGTGATCTGCAATTGGCCATGATGAAGATTTTTGCATGGTTTCTT
Source organism: Bacillus sp. F9_6S_D1_P_5 (assembly GCF_054823925.1). NCBI lineage: Bacteria > Bacillati > Bacillota > Bacilli > Caryophanales > Bacillaceae > Bacillus > Bacillus sp. F9_6S_D1_P_5. The sequence goes on from NZ_JBTREW010000006.1 coordinate 82,864, forward strand.
GCGTTTTTTGTCCTGTTGATACTTGTGGAACGTCGCGTTTTTCAGATTGTGGTATCGTACTCTGATATTCTACAAGCAATTCCTCTCCATTTAATCCAACCGCATCTGCGTATTGTTTAATGAATGCACGCGCATAAAAAGCTCCTGGCAATACATCATAATTGCCTTCCTCAATCGCTACTAAATGGCGTTTTTGAATTTTTGTAACCTCATGCAGCTGATCAATAGACAAGCCTTTCGTTCCTCTTGCTTCTTTCAGCTTTTGTCCTAATTCTGTCACTACTAACACCTCAATATTTCTTTAAAAGTCAAACATAGAGAAATTATTTTGCGTACCTTGCTCAATTTCATCTACTAAATTATATTGAATTTCTTCATCATAATCGTTACGTAACTCGATAATATAATCAAAATCATCTAATGTGTATTCTGACTGGCTCACAAATACATCAGGATGTTCCACAACTTTCGTTGCAGGCAATCTCATAATTTCACGAACGAGCTGCCAATGCCTTTCGTTAGCACGCTTTGTTGACACGATTCCATCTAAGATGAAAATATTGTCGTCGCTATACTCGTCTTCAATCAATTGACTACGAACCGTTTGCTTAATAAGAGTAGATGATACAAATAACCATCTTTTATTTGCGCAAACACTTGCGGCAACAATGGATTCTGTTTTTCCGACACGAGGCATTCCTCGTATTCCGATTAGTTTATGACCTTCTTTTTTCATTATTTCAGCCATAAAGTCTACAAGTAATCCTAACTCATCACGTACAAATCGAAATGTCTTCTTATCATCTGCATCTCGTTGTATGTACCTACCATGTCTAACCGCTAGCTTATCTCTTAGCTTTGGCGGACGATATTTCGTTACCGTTATGTTATCCATCGTATTTAAAATTGATTCAAGTCTAGAGATTTGCTCTTGATTATCACACATTAGGAGTAATCCACGCCTTGCATTATCTACACCATTAATTGTGACAATATTAATGCCGAGCATACCGATTAACGAAGAAACGTCACCAAGCAAGCCAGGTCGGTTTTTATGTATTTCATATTCAAAATACCATTCAATCATCCAAGATCACTCCCCTTGCTTACTTTACACCTACGTACTATATTATATGATTTCACCTTAATAGGGAAGCTAAATGTATAATCTATCCTGCGTTATTATTATACAAAAAAAATAGAGAGGAGATTCTCCTCTCTATTTTTTACTTATGTTGTACAAACTTCACCATTAAGTTTGCGATTGTATGTTGCTCTTGTTCGTCAGCAACTTTCCAAAGCTCAGATAATAATTTCTCTTGATCGTTGCGCGCTTCTACTTCATTTGCTAAATAGTCTCCAACACGAAATGCCATATCTGATACAGCACCACCATCAAGACCTTTTCCTTGCGCCTGTTCTAAACGTTCTCCTAAAAAGCTCTTCCATTGATCAAAATTATCTAAAACTGACATGTGTAAGCACCTCACTACTTAGTAATAGAATCATGCTTAATTTGTACAGTTTTTCATTTTTTATGTAAGAAATTTTTAGCAATGCCAACCGCCATTTACTCCGATAATTTGTCCCGTTATGTAAGATGCACCTGGTGATGCGAGAAATGATACTGTTTTCGCCACTTCTTCCGGTAATCCTAATCGTCCTAACGGTATCTCTTCAGCAATTTCATTTTTATCCTCTTCTGAAAATACGTTTAACATTTCCGTTTCAATTGCACCTGGCGCCACCGCATTCACTCTTACTCCACTTAATGAAACTTCTTTCGCTAAAGCTTTCACATATGAATTTTGTGCACCTTTCACCATCGAGTAAAGCACTTCACATGATGCGCCAATTTGTCCCCATATAGAAGAAACAAGTACAATATTGCCGCTTCTCCGCTGAATCATAGATGGCAATGCCATTGATAATAATTTATAGATACTCTTCACTTGAAGTTCTACCATAGAATTCAATTCGTCGTTCGTTACATCTGTTACGAGTCCAAATATACTCTTCCCAGCTGCATATACGATAACATCAAGAGGATGTTCAATTTGTTCCCACAATTGCTCTGCTCCATCAGCAGAAGCTAAATTCGCTTGAACGGGAATCACTTCACCGCATTCTTTCTGCAACTCATTCACTTTCTCTTCACCGTTATTATAATGAACATATACTGTATATCCATCTTGAATTAATTGTTTTGAAATAGCAGAGCCAATCCCTCCGCTCCCTCCAGTTACTAATGCATACTTTTTCATAAATTCCCTCTCTTATCTCTACAAACTCATTTTCATACAACTAAATAATACCCTCATCTTATCATTTCTTTATGACAAGATGAGGGTATTTTTATAAAACCTTTTATTTCTTCGGTAAAACCTGACAAACGCTCATTCTTTCTTCTGATAATAATGTTTTCGCTACTTCTTGTAAATCTTGAACAGTTACCCCTTCTAATACCGTTAATGCTTCAAACAGACTCGATTCATTAAATGCATATCGTGTAAACTGATTCGCAATATATTCCGGTGAATTCAATGAGCGTAAAAATCCACCTATTTTCTTTTTCTTCACTCGTTCTAATGCTGCCTCATCTAATTGATCATAATTTGTCTTTAATAATATACCTTTCAAACGCTCTTCTAGCTCATCAGGTTGCTTCGTATCGCCGCCTACCATTGCAAAACCGAAGTTATTCTCTTCCGTATAATCATACGAGAACGAATCATCAATTAGTCCTTCATTATATAAAGATTCGTAATGAACGGAGCTTTTTCCAAATAAATAATCTAAAAGTAACGTAAGCGCAATTTCTTGTTTTAAAAGGGCTTTTCCTTTTTCTTTTAAATTTGTCGCTTTAATACCCACTAAACATTTCGGTGTTTGTACAGGCATTGAAATAATTTTCTTTTTTTCATTTACCGCATCTGGTTCTTCTTCAAATGAACGTACAATTTCCGGCTGATTTTTATAGTCTTTTTTCGCTTGATTTTCACGCACTAAATCCATTGTTTTCTCTGGATCAATTGCGCCCACAACAAATAGTAACATATTGCTCGGATGATAAAACGTTTCATAACACTCGTATAATAGGTCTTTCGTAATTTTACTAATAGACTCGATTGTCCCTGCAATATCAATTTTAATTGGATGTTTTACAAATAAGCTATCAATTAACCCAAAGTATAAGCGCCAATCCGGATTATCTTGATACATTTGAATTTCTTGCCCAATAATCCCCTTCTCTTTCTCAACTGTTTTTTCAGAGAAGTACGGTTCTTGTACGAAGTTTAACAATGTATTTAAATTTTGTTCTACATTTGATGTACATGAAAAAAGGTAAGCTGTTCTTGTGAAAGATGTGAAAGCATTTGCTGATGCTCCTTGTTTACTAAACAATTGGAAAGCATCGTGATCTTCTTTTTCAAATAATTTATGCTCAAGAAAATGAGCAATTCCATCTGGCACACGAATCATTTCTTCTTTACCTAGTGGTACGAATGTATTATCCATAGAACCATATTTTGTCGTAAACGTTGCAAATGTTTTATTAAATCCTTGCTTCGGTAAAATATATACATCTAATCCATTAGGAAGTTTTTCATAATAGAGTGTCTCTTTTAATTGCTCATAAACAATTTTCTCCATTTATTCTCCCTCCGTTCCTTGTAAAAAGTAAATTGTATCTAGTTCAATATTTTTAGCAACTTTCACAATTTCTTCTTTCGTCACACTTTCAATACCTGTAAGCCATTCTTCAACTGGACGCGTACGGTCTGAAATAATGCCATGATACAGCATTTCCACAAATCCGCGCGGTGTATCAATCGCCTCTAATATTTGATTTTGAATGACACTTTTCGTTTGATGCATCTCTTCTTCAGAAAAATCACCATTTTGCATCGCTAACATTTGTTCTTTAATAATCTCAACAGCTTTTTCATAATTTTTCGCTTCGATCCCTGACATGACAAACAATAAGCCTTTATGACTTTCAAAGCGGGATGCTGCATAGTACGCTAAACTATTTTTTTCACGAACGTTAACGAATAACTTCGAATGAGAAAACCCTCCAAACAATCCATTGAACAATTGCAGTGCAAAATAATCTTCATCTTTATACGTAATAAACGTACGATAACCGATGTGTAATTTACTTTGTTTTAATTCTTGTTGTTCAACTACTTCTTTTTCTTCATTATTTCTCTTATGAAGAAGTACATTTCTTTCTCTGACAGGACGCGTTGAAATAGAAAAATACTTACTTACAAGATCCACTGCGTTTTCTGAAATATCACCAATAATGTATAGATCCATTTCATCCTCTGCTAACACTTTTTGATAATATTGATACAAACTTTCATTTGTAATAGAAGAAACACTCTCTTTTTTCCCATTTGCACTTAAACGATACGGTTCTACTTTGCACATTTCTTCAATTAAACGCTCGTTTGCATAGCGCATTTTATCATCGTACGTAGCTTCAATTCGTTGCAAGAGTGCTCTCTTTTCACTTTCTACGATAGAAGGTAGAAAACCATTTCCCTCTGTCGCTGGATGCAAAACGATATCCGATAACATAGAAAGTGCTTTTTCAAATAACGGTGGTGCATCATGTAAATAAACTTCATTTGCAATGTCTACATAAATAGAGATAATATGGTCTTCTCCTTTTTTACTTACATCTACTGCCAAAGAAGATCCATATAATTCTTCTAAATATTGACGAAGACGAATTACAGAAGGAAGCTTTTCTGTCGCACTTTGCAATACGTATGGCAATAGGGCACGCTCTGTCACCGTCTCCTCATTTAAAGGTGCCTTAAAACGAAATACAAAAGTATTTGTTTTATATTTATCAGTTGGAATAATATGTACTCGCAAACCACCTAACTCATGTAACTGTTGTTCCATTAGTTTCATTTATAGCCCTCCTTTACGTATGTAGGAATATTCCTCTTCAATATACAGTTTTTAGAAATAAAAAATCAACTTTTCTTCCTCACTATACTTACATTAACCTCTTTCTAAAAACTTTCATTTGTAAGGAACATCGTAAAATTCCGTATTAAATATAGTCTATGTAAAAAAGCCCGCACTAATGTGCGAGCTTTTTTATACTTATCGTTTTCCTTTTTCATAAGGAGTTCCTAACGCTTTCGGAGCTTCAGAACGACCTACAAAACCAACAAGTGCTAATATTGTGAATACATACGGTAATATCGTTAAGAATACACTTGGAATTTCTTTTAATACCGGAATTGTACCACCAGTTATTCCTAATGATTGAGCAAATCCGAAGAACAGAGCCGCTCCAAGAGCACCGAGTGGATTCCATTTACCGAAAATCATAGCTGCTAGCGCTAAGAAACCTTGTCCCGTAATTGTAGCACCTGAGAAGTTACCAGAAATCGACATAGCGAAGACCGCTCCACCTACTCCTGCAAACATACCAGATATAGCTACTGCAATATAACGCATTTTATATACGTTAATACCCATCGTATCTGCTGCCATTGGATGTTCACCAACCGCACGAAGACGAAGACCGAACGGTGTTTTAAAAATAACATACCAAACGACAAACGCTAAAATAATAGCAATATATGATGTTAACGGTACATTTGAGAAAAAGATTTTTCCAATTACCGGAATATCCGAAAGACCCGGAACATCGATTTTTTCAATGCGGTATTGAATGAAATCAGTTTGTCCTTTGCCAAAGATTTTCTTAATCGCAAATACTGTTAAACCAAGAGCTAAGAAGTTAATCGCTACCCCGCTCACCACTTGATCTGCACGGAATGTAATAGATGCTACTGCGTGAAGAAGTGCAAATAAGCCACTACCAATCGCTGCAAATAATAGTGCGATCCAAGGTGTCATCGATCCCCACGTATCACCCATTAATAACGTTGTAACAATACCGATAAATGCACCAAATAACATTAAACCTTCTAACGCTATATTTACAACTCCAGAACGTTCACTGAACACTCCACCTAACGCCGTAAAAATAAGTGGCGCTGCCGTATATAACGTACCCGTCACAAGAATGGCTAAAATATCTAAAAAGCTCATTTATTTTCCCTCCTTGCTCATGCGTGTAAGTGCCCAGCGTAAAACATAACTGCACGCAACAAAGAAAATAATACATGCAATAATAACGTTAATTAACTCAGAAGGTACATCTGCTTCAAAATTCATCTGTGGAGCTGCACTTTTCAAACCACCGAACAGTAAAGCTGCTAATAATATACCAAATGGATTATTTCCTCCTAGAAGCGCTACCGCAATCCCATCAAATCCGATACCAGTAAACGACGACATCGCCGTCATACTTTGGAATGTCCCTAATCCTTCCATAGCTCCACCAATTCCGGCAAAAGCACCCGCAATTGTCATTGATAATACAACATTACGCGATACTTTCATCCCTGCATATTGAGAAGCATTTTGGTTAAAACCAACCGATTTTAATTCATATCCTAACGTTGTTCTATCTAATAAGAACCACATTACAATTGCAACGATAATAGCTACAACAATTCCCCAGTGTAAACGAGATCCATCTGTCAATGAAGATAACCAATCAGAAGCTAACGAAGCACTTGCTTGTACATCATAAGATTTCTCATTACCTTCATGAATAAAACGTTTAATAAGGTCGTACGTAACATAAAGTGCAATGTAGTTCATCATAATTGTAACAATTACTTCATTTACTTTAAGCTTCCCTTTTAAATATCCAGGTATAAACCCCCATAAACCGCCGGCGATTGCTGCCACTAAAATAGATAACGGAATATGCAAAATTGCTGGTAACGACACTGCATATCCAAACCAAACAGCAGCAAGCCACCCAACTAATAACTGTCCTTCCACCCCAATATTGAAAAGACCTGTACGAAATGCAAATGCTACTGAAAGACCAGCTAGTACAAGCGGAATCATTGTACGCAATGTCTCACCGATAGCTTGTGGATTACCAACCATTCCTTCCCAAAGTGCGGCATATCCAACAATTGGATCATATCCACTAACTAACATTACAATGGCACCAACAAGTAAACCGAAAACTACGGATAACACAGGTACTAAAATATTAATTGTTCGTTCTGTTAAAAATTTTTTAGCCATTTGTGTTCACCTTCTCTTTCCCTGTCCCGCCGGCCATCAATAACCCAAGCTGTTGTTCATTTGTTTCTTTCGCATCAACAATTGCCACGATTTTCCCTTCATATATAACAGCAACTCGATCACTTACATTTAAAATTTCATCCAGCTCTAAAGATAAAAGTAATACTGCCTTCCCATTATCTCTCTGCTCGATTAATTTTTTATGAATAAATTCAATCGCACCTACATCTAAACCACGTGTTGGCTGCGCTGCAATTAATAAGTCTGGATTACGATCTACTTCACGTGCGATAATTGCCTTTTGTTGGTTTCCACCAGATAGAGCACGAGCTAACGTGTGTTCACCAGGTGTACGTACATCAAACTGTTCAATAAGCGCTTTTGCTTTTTCTGTAATCTTACTAAAATTTAAAATCCCTTTCTTTGAAAATGGATTTTTATAGTATGTTTGTAAAACAATATTGTCCCGAACAGAAAAATCGAGAACAAGTCCGTGTTTATGACGGTCTTCAGGAATGTGACCAATCCCCTCTTCTGTTATTCTTCGAACAGGCCAATTCGTTATTTCTTTTCCTTTAATTGCAATAGAACCTGACTCAACTTTTCGTAAACCAGTAATCGCCTCTATTAATTCACTTTGACCATTTCCATCAATCCCTGCAATCCCAACGATTTCTCCTGCACGAACAGTTAAGTCAAGGCCTTTTACAGCAGGTAACTTACGCGTATCATGAACAATTAGGTTTGCAATAGATAGTACTTCTTCCATTGGTTTAGCTTCTATTTTTTCTGTTTTAAAATTCACTTGACGTCCGACCATTAACTCTGCAAGTTTATGCTCATCCGTTTCCGCTACATCAACAGTACCAATCCCCTTACCTTTACGAATAATTGTACAACGATCGCAAACTTCCATAATTTCTTTTAACTTATGTGTAATCAGAATGATAGATTTCCCCTCTTGCACAAGCTTTTTCATAATTTGAATCAACTCATGAATTTCTTGAGGAGTTAACACCGCAGTTGGCTCATCAAATATTAAAATCTCAGCACCACGATAAAGAGTCTTTAATATTTCAACCCTTTGCTGCATCCCAACAGAAATATCTTCAATTTTCGCATGTGGATCAACAGCTAAACCGTACTGTTCAGATAATTGCTTAATTTCTTTTGCGGCTTCTTCAACAGCAATTTTTCCATTTTTCTTTGGTTCATTTCCGAGAATAATATTCTCTGTAACTGTAAAATTATGAACAAGCATAAAATGCTGATGGACCATCCCAATACCAAGGTCATTTGCTATATTCGGATTCGTAATTTCAACAGGTTTCCCTTTAATTTTGATTTCTCCCTGTTCTGGTTGATACAAACCGAACAGCACATTCATCAGCGTTGATTTCCCTGCACCATTTTCTCCAAGTAAAGCATGTATTTCTCCCTGTTTTACTTGCAGCGTAATATCATCATTCGCTACAATGCCTGGGAATACTTTTGTAATATTGTTCATCTCAATTACGTATTCCATTTTGTTCCTCCTTTTAGCAGGGAACACTCCCTAATTACACTCTATTAAAAGTATTTTTATATATGCAAAGGTTAGTTCTACGAACTAACCTTTGCTATTTCTCTATTATTATTTCTTTAGAGAAGCTTCATATGTTTTATATTCTTCGTCAGTTGCAGGTACTTTAATTTCACCAGCAGTAATTTTCTTCTCAAAATCTTCTATTTTAGTTAAAATTTCTGGGTTTACTTTTTTCACATTATCAGTTGTTTTCGCAATACCAACGCCATCATCTTTTAAACCAAACTCTTCTACTTTACCGCCTTTTAACTTACCATCTTTCGCTTCTTGTGCTACTTTTGCTACTGCAACATCAACACGTTTTACCATCGAAGTTAAAGTTACGTTTTCAGGCATACCTTCTTGATTTTGGTCACGGTCAACACCGATTACCCAAACGTTTTCACCTTTTTTCTTACGGTTTTTCGCTTCTGTGAATACACCGTTACCAGTTGCACCTGAAGCATGATAAATTACGTCAACTCCACCACCGTACATTGCTGAAGCTAATACAGATCCTTTTTCTGGCTTATCAAATGCATCAGCATATTGTGATACGATTTCGATATTTGGATTTACTGCTTTTGCACCAGCTTTGAAACCTGATTCAAATTTTGTAATTAATGGGCTTTTCACACCACCAACAAATCCAACTTTATTTGATTTTGTCGTCATTGCTGCTACAGCACCAACTAAGAATGAACCTTCGTGGTCTTTAAATGTAATACTTGTTACGTTTGGCTTTTCTACAACTGTATCTACAATCGCAAATTGCTCTTTTGGATACTGCTCGGCCACTTTTTCGATTGATTTTTCCATTAAGTAACCAATACCAAATGTTGTGTTATAATGATCTTTCGCAAACTTCGTTAAGTTCGGGATATAATCAGCATCTTTACTTGATTGAAGATAACGATATCCTTCATTTTTCTTTAAATTATTGTCTTTACCGAATTTCGTTAAACCTTCCCAAGCTGATTGGTTAAATGATTTGTCATCAACGCCCCCAACATCTGTAACCATACCAACTTTAAACTCTTTTTTGTCGCTACTCGCTTTATCCGAGTTACCACACGCACCTAAAACCGCACTTGCTGCTAATGTTAATGATAATAAAAGACCTGTTTTTTTCTTCATACTAGAAACCCCTCCTGAAATGAATTGTCTATTTTTTTATACGCTGCTGTCCCTAACTTCTTGCTGTCACCTCCCTAAAAAGGAACTTACCTACATACGTTTTCTTAATACGTGGAAGCTAAACTTATCAGCTCTAAAGTAATTAATAGAATATAAGATTGGCTCATCATTTTGATCATAGTGCATTTGTTTTAATACTAGCAGTGCTGTCTCTGGTTCACATTCTAAAATCGGTGAGATTTTCGGATGATAGCCAATTGGCTCAATATGAGCAACCGCATATGTTATGCGCTTATGCGTGTTATTATGTATCACCGTTAGTAACGATTCTTCATTGTATCCCGATAAATCCGGCAAGATTTCTTTTGCAAGTTTATCGATACAATATACAACAGGTTCCCCATCTGCTGTACGCACACGCTCGATCATCACTGCATTAAAACCATCTTCACTATTAAACTTCTCTTTTTCTTCTTCTGTTAAACTTGTTGTAGATGATGATAGAAAGATAGTTCCTGGTGTTTTCCCCACACTAGAAATCATATCTGTAATACTAGAAAGTTGTTCAATCCCAGAAGAAAATAACGGCTTAGCATTTACAAATGTTCCTACACCATGTCTACGAATGACAACATTTTCTTCTTCTAAAATACGCAGTGCTTCCCTTAAAGTCGCTCTACTTACGCCAAGTTCTTTCGCTAAATCAAACTCTGATGGTAACTTTTGTCTTTCTTTGTAAGCTCCATCTTTAATTTTTTCTTTGATGTGATCAATCACCCGTAAATATAGGTGACGACTATCGGATTTTACTGACATAAGACTCCCCCGCATTTCAATTATTCGACCTCTGATGTAAGACTTCTTTTCTCTTTTTTCAACTTACAACATAATAAAAATTACTAAACAGTAAAAATAAGCACAATTGTCGAATAAATATCAATAATTTTTTAAGATGAAATTTTCACTCTTTACTGCATAAAAAAAACTTTGCACCATAAACATTCCTCATTTCGAGAAAAAGTTCGGCACAAAGATCTCTTACATCCTTTGTTACACACTTTTCCCCTCATAGTCCAGCAATTCATGGTTGCCAGGTAGAAACTTATGGACCTTATCTCCAAGATTATATGAGGCAGTGATTCTTTTCGAAGTAATCTTACCACTTGCTCCCATACGTGTCAACAAAATTTAACATTTTTCCACATTAAATATCGAACGTTCACAAAAAACAACACCAAAGTATTCGTATTCTAAAGAATCACTCCAAATGTAAGCCCTTTCTTTATCTCTGAACATAGTATATAACAAAACCAGCATATAAAAAAGCCTAATTGTAAAAACAATTAGGCTTTTTTTATGAACTTTTTTCTTGTACATCATTAATGAGCACTTCTCGTGGTTTACTACCTTCATACGGACCTACTACACCATTCATTTCCATTGCATCAATTAAACGAGCAGCTCGCGTATAACCAACTCTAAACCTACGTTGCAACATAGAAACAGATGCCGTTTGCATTTCCACTACGAGCTGAACTGCTTCATCATATAATTCATCTTCTACTTCCTGCTTCGTATCAGGAACATCTTGCGGAATCATATCTTCTTGATATTGCGCTTTTTGCTGACCAATAACATATTCTACAACTCTCTCAACTTCATCATCTGATAAAAACGCACCTTGTACACGTACAGGCTTCGATGCACCAATTGGTATAAACAGCATATCTCCACGACCTAGTAGTTTCTCTGCACCACCGCCGTCAAGAATTGTACGAGAATCTGTTTGAGAAGATACAGCGAATGCAATACGTGATGGAATATTCGCTTTAATAACTCCCGTAATGACATCAACTGATGGACGCTGCGTTGCGATAATTAAATGAATACCAGCTGCACGAGCCATTTGCGCTAGACGCATAATCGCATCCTCTACATCCGATGAAGCAACCATCATTAAATCTGCTAACTCGTCCACAATTACGACAATATAAGGTAATTCCGGTTGTTTCGCTTCTGATTGATTATTATGTTCTTTTATATAATCATTATATCCTTCAATATTTCGCGTGCCACTATGAGCAAACAACTCATAACGACGTTCCATTTCACTCACAACTTTTTTCAATGCTTGTGAGGCCTTTTTCGGATCAGTTACAACTGGTGTTAATAAATGAGGCACACCATTATATACATTTAACTCTACCATTTTCGGATCGATCATCATTAATTTTACTTCATGTGGTTTTGCACGCATTAAAATACTAACAATAATACCGTTAATACATACACTTTTCCCGCTACCTGTCGCACCGGCCACTAGTAAATGGGGCATTTTATTTAAACGGGCTAATACAGCTTCACCTGTAATATCTCGTCCAAGACCAATTAATAACTTCTCTTCAGGGTGATTATTAGCTTTAGAATCAAGAACTTCTCTAAGCGTTACCATAGACACTTCTGAGTTTGGAACTTCAATTCCTACAGCTGATTTCCCGGGAATAGGTGCTTCAATACGAATGTCTTTCGCAGCTAAAGCAAGTGCTAAATCATCACTTAAACTAACGATTTTGCTTACCTTTACTCCCATATCAGGATACACTTCATATTTTGTAACTGCAGGACCTCTATGTACTTTTGTTACTTTCGCTTTCACTCCAAAGCTTTGGAAAGTACGTTCCAATTTACGAGCATTCTCATAAATTTCCGCATTTTCATTTGTAACTTGCTTATTCTTTGGAAATTTCAATATATCAAGTGCGGGAAGCTTGTAATCTTTATTTTCTACATTTGAAAATTGCATAGGAGGCGCTTGTGTTTCTCCTTCTAGCGATTCAACGATTTTTTCTCCACGCTTTTTCTTCGGCTCTTCAATTGGCGGAGCCTCTTCGATAAATGGTGAAGTGATTAACTCTTCTTCCTCTACTTCAATTCGTTTATCCTCTTCTTCATTTACTGGATAATTTTCAGTGAAATTTGAAATAATCGGAGGATCAATTGAGATTTCTTCCATCGGCTCAACAATTTCTTCTTGTTCTGCAGCACGTTTGCTCCTTGTGCTTCTTGTTGTTTTTTTCTTTTCTGTTTGTTCAGCCGTTCTTTTCGCTCTCCAATCTTTATAGTCCCCTTGCATCACTTGAAATTGACTTCTAAGGATTCTACCAACTGGAGCTAACACTTCTCCAATATGCTTATTTGTTATACAAAGTATACCGAGAATAACTAAAATAATACCAATAATATAAGCTCCTACTTCGTCAAACAAGAAATAACAAGTCGCGAACATAAGCGCACCAAACATGCCACCACCTAAATGAACACTATCTGGCCCTTTTTTCATTTCAAGAAAGAAATTATCTTTCGTACTCACAATAACAGAAGTATTTTGCACTGCTCCATCTTTCGTAAGAAGGTTAAATAATGTAATATGACTAAACATTAATATCGCCAATACTATTAAATAAAAACCGATTAACCGTTTATTTAAAAGGTTCGGCCATCCACGTTTTATAACGAATGAAACGGATAAAGCTATTACACCTAACACACCAATTATGTACCACTCACCAAAGAAGAAGCGAAAAAATAACACAAACGATTTTCCTACAACACCTAGCTGTAAAATCGTAATGATTGAAAGTGCAAAAAGAGTTAAACCGACGATTTCATAATACAAAGTTGGCTTTATCGTACGTCTTGCCTTTGCCTTTGTCCCTCTTTGCTTTTGTTTTGCCATTTCTTCACCTCGTGTTCTACATATACGTAAAGCCTCCTAAAAACTCTACTCATATGTCTGTTTTCTCTATTTTTTCAGGTCTCTATATCTTCTATTTTTACACTTCTTGTAAAATGTTAAATAAACAGAAGAAAGCAGCCCTCTCATGGCTGCTCAACCGTCTTGTTTTTTATATTATACCATAGCTTCTAAACAAAATCCTTCTTTTTACTAAAAGGTTATTTTCTGACCAGGCTCAAACTCTAAGTAGTGAAACGGATCCGTACTTAATACACGTACAATCGAATAATACCCATGTTCTTCTTCTGAAACCATTAATTCAACACCATTTATATTTACGATTTTTTGACTTTCACATTGCGAATAATCGGGTGGATACACTTGTTGCTCTGGCATAATTGTATATAAAATCATTGTAACATTGTCCCTTCTGTACTATCATCTCCGCGAGCATCTATTAATTCATTCAGTTTTCGAATCGCATTTCCGATACCACCGACATCATCTATAAGACCATACTTCACTGCATCTCCACCAATTACATTCGTACCAATATCTCGCGTTAAATTTCCTTTCGCAAACATAAGCTCTTTAAAACGATCTTCCGTTACTTTCGAATGCTTCGTCACAAATCGAATGACTCTTTCTTGCATTTTATCTAAATACTCAAATGTTTGCGGCACACCTATAACAAGCCCTGTTAGGCGAATAGGATGGATTGTCATCGTCGCAGTTTCCGCAATAAATGAATAATCCGTAGAAACAGCAATTGGTACACCAATAGAATGTCCTCCGCCCAGAACAAGTGATACAGTCGGCTTTGAAAGTGAAGCGACCATTTCAGAAATTGCTAGCCCGGCTTCAACGTCACCTCCGACCGTGTTTAATATTAAAAGTAAACCTTCTATTTTCGGATTTTGTTCAATCGCAACAATTTGCGGAATGATATGCTCATATTTTGTTGTTTTATTTTGCGGCGGCAATTGGACATGACCTTCCACCTGTCCAATAATTGTTAAACAATGAATACGCGATTCATTCATTTGTGGTACATTCGTTTGTCCAAGCTGTTGAATTTTTTCCACTATTGAAGCTTCTTTTCCAGTTTCTTTCGGCTCAGCCTCTTTCTCTTCATTTGTATAATGATCACGTTCTGTCATATCGCATCCCCTTTCACTCGTATATCACTATTATTTCTTAAGTTATAAATTTCATTCGATAGAGTTTAAAAAGAAAAAAAGATCACCCGTAAAGGTGACCTTTTTTAAACTTCCATAATAATCGGTAAAATCATAGGTTTTCTCTTTGTCTCTTCGTACAAGAACTGTCCTAATAATTCACGAATATTTTGTTTTAGCATAGACCATTCAATTGAATATTCTTTAATTGATTGCTCAACAATCATACGTACAATCTCTGTAGAGCGGTCAATTAACGCTTCTGATTCACGTACATACACAAAACCACGTGAAATGATTTCTGGACCAGAAACAATTTTCTTTTCATCCTTACCAAGTGTTACAACAACTACTAATATTCCATCTTGAGATAACATTTTTCTATCGCGAAGAACGATATTACCAACGTCACCTACACCTAATCCATCAATTAATACATTGCCAGCTTGCACTTTACCAACTAAGTTCGCTTCATCGTCACCAAAACCAATTACATCGCCTTTTTCTACGATAAAGATATTTTCTCTTGCAATACCTACATCTTCAGCTAAGTATGCATGTGCTTTTTGCATACGGAACTCACCATGTACGGGTACAAAATATTTCGGTTTCATTAAATTTAACATTAATTTTAATTCTTCTTGGCTACCGTGACCTGAAACGTGAACTTTTCTTTCACCGTAATAAACAACTTCAGCTCCCGCTCTAAATAACAAGTCGATAATTTTTGATACAGATATTTCATTACCCGGAATTGGAGAAGCCGCAATAATAACCGTATCACCTTTACGAATTGAAATTTGTTTATGAGCTTGCTTCGCCATTCTAGAAAGGGCCGCCATTGGTTCACCTTGGCTACCTGTCGTTAAAATAGCTACCTTTTTCTCTGGGAAATTGTCTACTTCTTGTAGTGAAATAACCATACCTTCTGGAACATCTAAATAACCAAGACGTCTTGCGATATCTACTACTTTCACCATACTACGTCCTACAACCGCTACTTTTCGTCCTGTTTCAGCAGCTGCATCAAATACTTGTTGAATACGATGTACATTCGATGCAAATGAAGCAACGATAATACGTCCTTCTGCGCCGTAGAACACTTTAGAAATTTCTACACCAACTTCTTTTTCAGAACCTGTATAGCCTGGACGCTCAGCATTTGTACTATCAGATAATAAGCATAGTACGCCTTCATTTCCGATTTGAGCCATTTTTCCAAGATCTGCTCCACTATTTCCAATTGGAGTTTGATCGAATTTAAAGTCTCCTGTATATACAATCGCACCTTTTGATGTATGGAAACAAACACCAACAGAATCTGGAATACTATGTGTCGTTCCAAAGAATGACACCGTTGTAGTATTAAACTCTACTGTTGAATTTGAATCGATTGTTTTTAAGTCTACACGGCCTAACATACCCGCTTCGCCAAGTTTTTCTTGTATAAGTCCTACTGTTAATTTTGTTGCATACACTGGAATAGATAATTTACGAAGTACGTAAACAATACCACCAATATGATCTTCATGACCATGAGTAATAAATAAACCTTTTACTCGCTCTTGATTTTCCACTAAATATGTAATATCAGGAATAACGATATCAATTCCAAACATTTCATCTCCCGGGAACATTAACCCTGCATCTACAATAAAGATTTCAGAATCAATTTCAACACAGTACATGTTTTTCCCGATTTCACCTACTCCACCAAGAGCAAATACTTTAACAGACTCATTCTCTTTTCTCTTCATGTTGTTGCCTGGTTTAAAAATCTTTCAAACACTGATTTCACTAAAATTGCAGAGACACCAGGGGAAACTCTACAACCACCATATATTCACCGTCCAAGACGAATGTCCTTACCGTTATGCGATATCATGTCCTTGTTTATTTTTTAAACCAGGTTTCACCTCTCTTTCATTATATAAATCAAATATCTTATTCGATATGATATGAAAATGTAATCAAATTATAATTTTTACCAATTTTGCTAAGCATACCCGTACTAAGCTACTTAGCCATATTATACCTGATACAAGAAATAGAACACAAGTTAAATCGTGCGAAAGAATAGGTAAAAGAACGGAATTATAACAAAAGTATCGAACGTATTTCCTTTATATTCACTTCGATTTTACACTCCATATTATTTTGAAGAAATAGCCATAAATACGCTAAATTTATTTCATAATATGGAGTTTCAAGACTTTTTTTCTAGAATTGAACAAAAACACTTACAAAATGGAGTTTTTTTATGAATCACGTCACAATTGAAGGGAAATTCTCTAAAAAACAGAAGCGGTAGTTTATTACGTTTATACTACTGTTTATTCTATAATCACTATAATTTTTTGATTCATTTCACGGGGTACGATTATTTTCTTATATATGTTGTAATTCATAATGAAAAAAAACGGTTAATGATCTTATAAGAAGAAATATAAATGAGAAAAGAGAAGAAAAGATTTTCATACAATAAAAAAATGACCTAGTTCTACACTAGGTCATTTTTTATTAACGAGGGATAGATTGCATAACAGATTGTAACGTTGCTCTTTCTTCTTCTGTTAATGGAAGAAGTGGTAAACGTACAGAACCTACATCTAATCCAACCATTTGTAACGCTGTTTTTACTGGTGTTGGGCTTGGCGCCATAAATAATGAATCCGTTACTCTTACAAGTAATTGATGTAATTTTTGCGCCTTCTTAAATTCACCAGCTTGGAATGCTGCAATCATTTCTTGCATCTCATTTCCGATAACATGAGATGCTACAGAAACGATACCTTTCGCTCCAACTGCCATAGCTGGTAACGTTAAACCGTCATCACCGCTGTATACTGCAAAGTCGTCCGCTGTTTTTTCAATGATTTCTGTCATTGTTAACACATCGCCGCCTGCATCTTTAATCGCAACAATGTTTTCTATTTCTGATAAACGAACAACTGTATCAACGGAGATTTGTACAATAGATCGTCCTGGAACGTTATATAGCATAACCGGAAGTGGCGTGCTTTCAGCAATTGCTTTAAAGTGCTGATACATTCCTTCTTGACTCGGTTTGTTATAATACGGTGCTACTAGCATTACTGCGTCCACACCAACTTCTGTTGCCTTTTTAGTTAAATCAATAGAAGCATGCGTATTATTGCTACCTGTTCCAGCGATTACGGGCACCCTTTTATCGACAACAGATACGACATGGCGATATAACGCTACTTTTTCTTCTGAAGTTAATGTAGGAGATTCTCCTGTCGTTCCTCCTACCACGATTGCTGTTGTACCGTTATCTATTAAATAATTTACCAATTTCGTTGTCTTTGCAAAATCGATATTTCCGTTTTTATCAAACGGAGTTACCATCGCGGTTGCAATTGTCCCAAAATCTATCATGGTCTCACTCCTTATTGTTCCAGTTGCTTTTCTTTTGAAAGCTCAAACGCACTATGTAATGCATTTACAGCCTCCACTAAATCAGTTTCTTTTACAAGAACCCAAATTGTCGTATGGCTATCTGCCGATTGCAGAATTTGAATACCTTTTTCAGCTAAAGCTGTAACGATTTTCGCAGTAACCCCAGGGTATCCTGCCATTCCAGCTCCTACAATAGATACTTTCGCACAATGCTCTGTCACAATTGGCTCGTATCCAAGGTTTTGTAATAATTCAACTGCACGTTTTGATACATTATCACTCACCGTATAAGCTACCCCAGTAGGTGAAATGTTAATTAAATCGACACTGATTCCTTCATTCGCCATTTCTTTAAACACATGCTGCTGCAAATCATATGCTGTTTCTTTTGCAAGCACTTTAATTTGCGTCACATTTGATACATGTGCGATACCTGTAACAGGACGTTCTTCTACATCACGGCCTTTTGTCGCACCGTCAGATGCCGAAATAAGTGTACCTTCACTATCAGAATACGTAGAACGTACACGAAGAGGTACTTTCGCATGCATCGCAATTTCAACTGCACGTGGATGAACGACTTTTGCACCTTGGTAAGCCATGTTACAAATTTCGTTATACGTTACAGTTTGAAGGTGACGTGCATCTTTTACAATGCGAGGATCCGCAGTCATAACACCTTCTACATCTGTGAAGATATCGATAAATTCAGCATGAAGCGCAACACCTAACGCTGAAGCTGAAGTATCGCTACCTCCGCGTCCAAGTGTTGTCGTATCACCTTTTTTTGTTTGTCCTTGGAATCCTGTAACGACGATTACATCTACATTTTCTAGCTCTTCATGTATACGATCGCAATTCATTTCAATAATCTTAGCATTTGTAAAATCATCATTTGTTACAAAACCAGCTTGTGCACCATTTAATGCCGCTGCTTTTATACCGCTCTCATTTAACATGTTAGAGAAAACGATTGCTGAGATTAATTCTCCGCATGATAATAATAAATCTTGCTCACGATTAGAAATGTGAGATTCCTCTTGATTTACAAGACTTAACAAAGTATCAGTTGCATATGGTTCACCTTTACGGCCCATAGCAGATACGACAGTAACTACTTTATAACCCGCATCTAGCGATTTTTTTATATGATGAAGCGCATGTTTACGTCCATTTTCATCACGTACAGATGTACCACCAAATTTTTGAACAATAATTTTCATATTTTGCACCTTCTCTTAGCCGTTTACACTAATTGTAATTTTACTAAGCGCTCTGCAATTTGAACAGAATTCCATGCAGCGCCTTTTAATAAGTTATCAGATACGACCCAAAGATGGAATCCTTTATCGTTATTTAAATCTTTACGGATTCTTCCAACAAATACTTCGTTTTTACCTACTGCAGTAGCTGGCATTGGATATAACTGCTCTTCTGGGTTATCTTGCAGAACGATACCTTCCGCACTTGCAAGTAAGTTCTTTAACTCTTCTACTGTTACGCCTTCTTTTTCTACTTCGATGTAAACAGACTCAGAGTGACCTGATACAACTGGTAAACGTACACATGTTGCCGCTACTTCTAATTCAGGCATATGCATAATTTTTTTCGTTTCATTAATCATTTTCATTTCTTCAAATGTAAATCCATTATCTTGGAACTTATCAATCTGTGGAATCGCGTTGAAAGCGATCGGGAAATGTTTCTTATCACCTGATACAGGTAAAACATTTGCCTTCACTTCTTCACCATTTAAGATTGCTTGTGATTGTTCATGAAGTTCTTCAATCGCTGCCGCACCAGCACCTGATACAGCTTGATATGTGGAAACGATTACTCGTTTTAAACCATATTGCTGACGAACTGGCTCAAGAGCTACTACCATTTGAATTGTAGAACAGTTTGGATTTGCAATAATACCATTATGTTCTTTTAAGTCGTTTTCATTTACTTCAGGTACAACAAGTGGCACGTTTTCTGTCATACGGAATGCACTTGTATTATCAACAACAATCGCACCGCGCTTTGCTGCTTCTGGCGCTAATTGTTTTGATACAGATCCACCAGCACTAAATAGTGCGATATCTACTCCTTCAAAACTTTCAGGAGTTGCCTCTTGAACTGTAAATTCTTCGCCTTTAAATACAAGTTTCTTACCTGCAGATCGTTTAGATGAAAGTAACGTTAATTTCCCGATTGGAAATTCTCGTTTCTCTAAAGTATTTAACATTTGTTCACCAACTGCGCCGGTTGCTCCAACTACAGCGACATGAAAAGTTTTTTGCTTTTCCATCACTATGCCCCTTTCTAGATACCAATCCTTCTATAACTTAGAATCAGAAGGAGTATACAATACCCCTTCTAATCTTAATAACGTTAATTTTATCATATTCTACAGTAAGAATGATGGTTTCATCAAAAATTGTCCGTTTTTTTTCGTTTTTTAATTCATATATCTGAATTTTTCTACGACAACCGGTTGCAATTGCTTCCCTTGCAGCGCTTCTAATACTGTATCTTCAAGCAGCTCCATGCGAGCTACCATTGAGTTCGGTTTTTTCTCTGGTGCATCTTGACCGAATGGGACGAAATAGATGTTTTTTGTTGCCATTAGGCGCATTAAGTTAATCCCATTAAGCCCTAAAGCATCATTCGTCGAAACAGCTAATACGACAGGCTTGCCATTTCTTAGCGTCGCTTTCGCTGCCATTAATACTGGAGAGTCTGTCATTGCATTTGCAAATTTACTCATAGAATTTCCGGTTAGTGGTGCAATTACCATGCAATCTAGTGGAATTTTAGGTCCTAGTGGTTCTGCACCAACAATTGAATTAATTGCTTTAAAGCCTGTTACTTCTTCAATCTTTTTAATCCACTCTGCTCCTTCTCCAAATCTCGTATTTGTTGATTGAACAGTGTAAGAAACAACGGGGCGTACTTCTGCTCCCTCAGCAATTAACTTTTCTAAATGAGGCATTACTTCTTCGTACGTACAATGTGAGCCAGTAAAACCAAACCCTATTCTTTTCCCCTTTAAATTCATTCCCCATTCTCCTTTCTTGCGATTACGTCTTCTGCCAGTAACTGAGAAAGAACATTCGCTAAAATTTGTCCTGCTGTTTTTGGAGCAACAATACCTGGTAGTCCAGGTGCTAATAACGCTTTGACTCCTCTTTTTTCCGCATATCTAAAGTCGGTACCACCTGGTTTAGAAGCTAAATCAATTACTAACGTATGAGCCGGCATTTTTGAAATGACATTCGCTGTCACAACGAGATGCGGAATTGTATTAATGACAATATCGATATCCCCTACTTCTTTCTCAATGTTCTGCATATGAAAAGGAGTAAACATCATTTCTGTAATACGTGCAATATGTTCCGATCGTCTTGCTCCAACTTTGACATGGGCTCCTAATGATTGAAATGCTCTGGCAACACTCATCCCTGTTCTACCAAATCCTAAAACCATTACATTAGAACCATGAATCGTATAGTCGGTATGTTGAATTACCATCATTAATGTACCTTCTACAGTTGGAATAGAATTGTAGATTGCCACATCATCACGATCAAATAATTTAATAAGTTTGCGGTTTGTAGTAGATACGAGATTTTCCAAGTAAGGCGTACCAATACCTGAATATATAGTAAAATGTTCTGGTGTCTTTTCAATTTGTTCTTTCGTTATAGAAACTTTTTCGTTTGAAAAAATAGTATCTACTTCTCCCTTGGCATTTGTACCTGCAACTGGCAAAATGATTGCATCTACAGAAGTGAAATCTAAATTTTGTATACTTTCTTTTGCTGCCCCTGTGAAGCCATGATCTAACTGATCAAACCCTATCAATGAAAGCTTCGCATCCAATTCAACTAGCTTGCGAATTACTTCTAGCTGTCTTGCATCTCCTCCTATGACAGCAATATGCATCTCAGTCAACATTCCCTAATTCACCTTCTTTTTCTGTCATTTATAAGAAAAGTGCCTACTTTTTCTTTTTCCTCCACATCATATGTAATGTACGAGTTTTAGGTGATTGAAAAACAAAAAGCACGTATGATTTATCCAGCTCTTTGTATGCGGTAATACCCCAAAGTCAAATCTCAATTAAAATAAACTAATACTCAAAAGGGAATGAACAAAAAAAGATGACCAAAATGGCCATCTTTCACTTCGAATTTGAACGATCCGTAATATCACAAAGGATCATATCATGCCCCACTTTTTTAATTTGGCTCCACGTGACTCTTATTTCTTGTGGCTCCTTTTTAAAACCTCCCCATTTCCCAGCAGGTATGATAAGAGCCTGTATTTGGCCATCCTTCTCATCAATTTCTAAATCCACATAACCTAGAACCCCCATCTTTTCTGCTCTTTCTAAATTTACAATCTCTTTTCCACTTAATTCACTTAATCGCATATACTCTCCCCCTACCGAATTTATGAATGTAAGTTATCTATAATTAGTACCTATTCTGTATATCCAAAAAAAATAACCGTATCTCACTTAAAAGAGATACGGTTATTTTTACATACTTCATATAAAGTAATTATAGTTTTATTCCTTTTGGAAGTTTTCCATCTGGACTAATTAATGCTGCAGAGAATTCATCTGTAAACATGTTACGAATTAACCCATCTACATTTTCTTTTGTTACAGTGTTTACACTTTCGATAATCTCATCAAGTGAACGATGCTTACGAAGTAGCAATTCATTTTTACCATTACGGCTCATACGACTATTCGTACTTTCTAAACTTAGCATTAAGTTTCCTTTTAATTGCTCTTTACTATTAATAAGCTCTTTTTCTGTAATACCTGTATTTTTCAATGTTTCTAATGTTTCTTGCATTGTTTCATACAGTGTATCTAATTGTTGGCTACCTGTTCCACCATACAGTGTTAACATACCTGTGTCTTCATAAGAAGAATGGTAAGAAAATACTGAGTAAGCTAACCCGCGTTGCTCACGTACTTCTTGGAATAAACGGCTACTCATACTACCGCCTAAAACGTTATTTAATACGATTAAGTTATAAATATCTTCGTGTCCCATTTGTAAGCCTTTATATCCTAAACATAAATGAGCTTGTTCTGTTTCCTTTTTACGTGCTACCTTATTAAAATGGAAAATTGGGCTATGTACTTGTTCACGGTTTGTTGTTCCTTCATAACTACCGAAATATTGCTCTACCGTTTGTAAGAAGGCTTCATCAATATTTCCTGCAACTGAAACAACTACATTTTCAGGTGTGTAATGATCCTTAATATATTGGCGTAGCGTATCACCTGTAAACGTATCAAGTGTTTCTTCTGTTCCTAAAATAGGATATCCAAGCGGATGCGTTTCATATGTTGCTTTCGTTAACATATCATGCACAATATCATCTGGAGCATCTTCGTACATTTTAATTTCTTCACATACAACATTCTTCTCTTTTTTCAATTCTTCTTCATCAAATGTTGAATTAAAGAACATGTCTGCTAATACATCTAAAGCATATTTAGCATGCTCATCTAGCACTTTTGCATAGTAACAAGTGTATTCTTTTGAAGTAAAAGCATTCACTTGCCCACCAATGCTATCAAATGATTCTGCAATTTCGCGTGCACTACGTGTTTCTGTCCCCTTAAAGAACATATGCTCTAAAAAGTGAGAAATCCCGTTATTTTTTTCATTTTCATTTCTTGATCCCGCATGGATCCAAATACCAATCGCAACCGATCTTACAGTTGGTATATTCTCCATAACTATTCTTACACCATTTTTACAAGTATATTTTTTAATCAAAAACTTTCCTCCTACTGCCAGTTTCTCTAAATAAGTGCTATTATTTAATGATAACAAGTTTAAGGATGAATGTCATGCAAATGTATTTAATCCACACGTTTTTCATCCAGTAATTCTGTTATATTCCCTACTTTATATCCTAGTTCCTTCAATTTTGTAATCATTGTATCTAATGCTTCTGCCGTTGACGAAGTAGGATGCATTAATACGATAGCACCTGGGTGTATTTTTCTCATTACTCTCTGCAATAGTACATCTGGCTCAGGTCGCTTCCAATCGATTGTATCGACAGTCCACATAATCGTTCCCATTTGGAAATCATCAGCGATTTTCACGACTTCATCCCGAAAACTTCCACTCGGCGGGGCAAACCATCTCACCTTTTGATTCGTAGCAGCTTCAATCATTCGATTTGTTTTTTGTAACTGCTCTCGTATTTCATCAGACGATAGCGTTTTCATATTAGGGTGCGTATAAGAATGATTTCCGACTTCTTGATTTGCATCGACAATCATTTTTGCAAACCGCAAATTTTCTTTCACCCAACGCCCTTCTAAAAAGAAAGTCGCCTTCACATCATGCTTTTTCAATATTTCTAATATACGAGGCAAATACTCGTTTCCCCATGCCACATTTATTGTTAATCCCACCATCTTTTTATTCGGATGCCCCCTATAAATTGGAGCGGGTGATAAATCTTCTAAGTGGACACTCGGTGATACTTCCTTGAATTCAAGATGTTTTTGATCAAATTCCTTTAGCTTCTTCATATTGTTATAGGATGCTTCAATATCAACTTGTCTTCCATTATATCCTGGTGTTGCTTTCCATATCTTATCAATCATCGCATTTTGAGGTGCAATCTCATATTGTTTTGCATGCTTTTGAATTTCTTCATATAAGTTATCCTGTGCAAAAACGGAATAAGAGCCTGCACTGACATATAATAAGAATATGCATATGTATGCCAATATACGAGCTTTCATATAAACCCTCCCATTAACTATATAAAAACCATTTTTCTTCTTATCTTTGTTAATTTGAGCGTTATAATGAAAACTATACCTATGCTGACATAAAAATATATATAAATCATATTTTTACATAACAAAAAAAGCCAGTTAAACTGGCTTTTGCTTATTGCTGCTCTTGTTTGTTTTCTTCTTTAGCAGCTTCTTTTTCTTGCTCTTCTTTTAGCAATACTTTTCTAGATAGATTCACACGACCTTGCTTGTCAATCTCGATAACTTTAACCGTAATTACGTCACCGATTTTTACAACGTCTTCTACTTTACCTACACGCTCAAGTGCAAGTTCAGAAATGTGAACTAATCCATCTTTACCGCTGAATAATTCAACGAAAGCACCGAATTTCTCAACACGTTTCACTTTTCCTTCGTAGATTTCACCTACTTGTACTTCGCGAACGATATCTTCGATAATTTTCTTAGCTTTGTCGTTCATTTCTTGGTTTATTGAAGAAATGAATACTGTGCCATCTTGCTCGATGTCAATTTTAACGCCAGTTTCTTCAATAATTTTATTGATTTGTTTACCGCTCGGTCCGATAACGTCACGGATTTTATCTGGGTTAATTGTCATTGTAATAATCTTTGGAGCGTACGCTGATAATTCAGTGCGTGGCTCTGCAATAACAGATAACATATGATTTAGAATGTGCACACGACCAACTTTCGCTTGTTGTAATGCCTCTTCTAAAATTTCACGAGATAGACCATCGATTTTAATGTCCATTTGTAATGCAGTTACACCTTGTGCTGTACCTGCTACTTTAAAGTCCATATCACCTAAATGATCTTCCATACCTTGAATATCAGATAAAATTGTGTAATGCTCACCAGTTTTAACTAGACCCATTGCAATACCTGCAACTGGAGCTTTAAGTGGAACACCAGCATCCATCATTGCTAAAGTACTACCACAAATACTTGCTTGTGAAGTAGAACCATTTGATTCTAAAACTTCAGATACAAGACGTACTGTGTATGGGAAATCTTTTTCAGATGGAATTACAGGCTCAAGAGCACGTTCTCCTAGTGCACCGTGACCGATTTCACGACGACCTGGTCCACGCATTGGTCTAGTTTCACCAACACTAAATGATGGGAAATTGTAATGGTGCATAAAGCGTTTTGATTCCTCTACACCAAGACCATCTAAAATTTGCACATCGCCTAATGCACCTAATGTACAAATACTTAATGCTTGTGTTTGTCCACGTGTGAATAAACCAGAACCGTGTGTACGAGATAAAATGCCAACCTCTGATGCTAATGGACGGATTTCGTCACCTTTACGGCCATCTGGGCGGATTTTTTCAACTGTAATAAGACGACGTACTTCTTCTTTTACAATTTTATATAAAATCTCATTTACTTGTCCTAATGTATCAGCGTCAGCTTCCTCAGCTTCGTAATGCTCAATTACACGCTTTTTCACTTCGTTAATTGCATCTTCACGTGCATGTTTCTCATGTACTTGAATTGCAGAATGCATATCCTTCTCAGCCATTTCACGTACAGCTTGATTAAGATCAGCGTCAACTTCATAAAGTTTCACTTCTGATTTTTCTTTACCTACAGCTTGTACAATCTCTTCTTGGAATGCAATTAGACGTTTAATTTCGTCATGACCAAACATAATTGCTTCTAACATTGTTTCCTCAGGCACTTGATCTGCTCCTGCTTCAACCATGTTAATTGCGTCTTTCGTACCAGCTACAACAAGGTGAATATCACTTTGTTCTTGCTGTTCTACTGTTGGGTTGATAACGAATTCGCCGTTAATACGCCCAACTGTTGCACCCGCGATTGGACCTTCAAATGGAATATCTGAAATCGATAACGCTAATGAAGAACCAAGCATAGCTGCCATTTCAGAAGAACAATCTTGATCAACACTCATTACGATGCTGACAACTTGTACTTCGTTACGGAAACCATCTGCGAAAAGTGGACGAATTGGACGGTCGATTAAACGACTTGCCAAAATTGCTTTTTCACTTGGACGACCTTCACGTTTAATGAAACCGCCAGGAATTTTTCCGACTGCATATAAACGCTCTTCATAGTTTACTGTAAGTGGGAAGAAATCTACATTTTTTGCTTCTTTTGATGCAGTTGCTGTAGATAGAACCGCTGTATCGCCATATCTTACTAATACTGCTCCGTTCGCTTGCTTTGCAAGCTGACCTGTTTCAACTGTTAGCTGGCGACCAGCTAAATCTATCGAGAAGACTTGCTTTTCTTGACTCATTTAAGTACCCCTCTCAATTTAAAGTATTCAATTCTTCTATGTAAATGGATAGTATATCACAATATTCTACCTCTAGTATTACCGAAAATTCAGTAAGATATAAAGAGTAGAAGATATATTTTTACCTAACAAAAAAGCGGGAATATTCCCGCTTCTTTGACTATCGACGTAAGCCAAGCTTTGTGATTAATTCACGGTAACGTGTGATATCGCTATTACGAAGGTAAGTTAGTAAGTTACGACGTTTACCAACCATCTTTAATAGACCACGACGTGAATGATGATCTTTCTTGTGAGTACGTAAGTGCTCGTTTAGAGTGTTAATTTGCTCCGTTAGGACAGCAATTTGAACCTCTGGAGAACCAGTATCAGTCTCATGAGTTCTAAATTGTGCAATGATTTCATTTTTACGCTCTTGTGTTAAAGCCATCCTATTTCACCTCCTATTAATTAAACCCCCGATTACCTAGCAAGCGTCGGTGAGTCGCAATGCCAAGCAATGGTTGTCATAAAGTACATAACATAGAATACTACTTTTCATTTGAAAAAGCAAGTATATTCTTTTCGTTTGCAAAATATTCTTGTGCTGTTTTCCTATCTTTTGCAATTTGTTCAACTAACTCATCGATGCCATTGAATTTCTTCTCTTCTCTTATACGCATATGCCACTCTACTGTAACATTTTGATCATATATGTCTTTGTTAAATTCAAATAAGTGCACTTCAATAGAAAGTTGACGCTCATCTTCTTTAAAGGTTGGTTTATATCCAATATTACATACACCATCGTACCATTCATCGTGAACTTTTAATCTCACTGCATAAACACCTACAGGTGGTAATAGATACTCATCACTTAAACCTACATTCGCTGTCGGGAAACCAATTTGACGTCCACGTTTATCACCGTGTACAACCGTTCCCCCTACTGTATATGCTCTACCTAAAATAGATGGAATTTGTTCCATTTCGCCATTTCGAATTAACTTTCTTAATGCTGTAGAACTTACTTTCTCTTCTTGAAATTCAACTTTTTCAATCACAGTCTGTGTAAACTCCCCTCTTGCATGAAATGGTAAAGTCTCCATCTTTCCTTTTCCTAAACGTCCATATGAATAATCAAACCCTGCTACTACATGCTTTACATTTAAACCAATAATATAATCATCAACAAATTGTTGTGGTAATAAACCTGCAAATGATTCATCAAATTTAACAACATATAATATATCGATTCCTAAGTCCTCGACTATTTTTTCTTTATCACACATCGGTGTAATATACTCGGCATGCGCTTCTTTTTTACCTAAAACAACAGATGGATGTGGATAAAATGTCATCACTGCACTTTTATATCCTCGTTCATCCGCTATTTGTTTCGCAGTTCGAATCACACATTGATGTCCTAAATGAATGCCATCAAAAAATCCTAATGCCATTACAGTAGGTGGTAATTCTAATTTATTTTGTTCATGTGGATGAGTTAAATGAATAAGTTTCACGCTTGAATTCACCTTTTTCTGTAATAATCCTTCCAATAATTCATTATAGCTTTAGTTCTTGATTATTCACAAGTACTTTCATCGGCTTTAGCATGCCAGGATGTTTTGGATGGTGCTCATAAATTGCAAGGCAGCGATTGTTTTTATCAAATACTGTTATAAATGGCGCCGTTATTTGCAATTCATTTTTTAAGAACATACCATTCTTTATTTTTTCTGCCTGCTTTTCATCTACAACCATTTTCGGGAACTTACTTAATGCTTCATCAATTGAAATGAAGATAGACTCTACTGTTCCATTTTGCACGTTTTCTTCAATTTCTTCAAATGATATGCAATCTTCTAATAAAAATTCACCAGAAGCCGTTCTTACAAGGTGAGACATATGTGATGGAAAACCAAGTTTTTCACCGATCATTACTGCTAATGTTCTTACATATGTTCCTTTACTACACGTTACACGGAAACGGAATGAAATATTTTCGCCTTCAAACACTTCACGGTCATCTAGTAATACAAATTCATGAATTGTAATTGTACGCACTGGACGTTCAACCTCTTGTCCAGCTCTTGCGTATTCATATAATTTTTTCCCGTTAACTTTTACTGCCGAAAACATCGGAGGCATTTGCTCAATCGTACCTGTTAATGCCGCAAGAACCTCTTCCACTTCCTTACGAGTAATAACACGATCTACATGTTTCGTCTCCACAACTTCACCAGAAGCATCTTCAGTTGTTGTTGAAAACCCTAATGTTACTTCACCTTCATATGTTTTCGTTTCACTTGTTAAAAATTGTGCAATCTTCGTTGCTCGTCCAACACAAATAGGTAATACACCTGTTACATCTGGATCTAATGTTCCTGTATGACCAATTCGTTTCTCACGCAATATCTTTCTTAATTTAAATACACAATCGTGTGATGTCATGCCTTTTGGCTTATGTAATAATACTACACCTTCCATATATGTTCACCTCATCATAATTCTTTCATAGTAATTATCCAAAATTTATTTTGCATTGAAAAAATGGATAGACAAATGTCTATCCATTATTCTTCACGTTTACCGTCTTTATTAATTTGATGTAAAAGTGTATCAATTCGATGACCATATCCGATAGACTCATCAAACTCAAAGGAAATTTCCGGCGTTTTACGAAGACGAATACGTTGGCCAATTTCTGAACGAATGAAACCTTTTGCCTTCGCTAAACCTTTTAATGTACTTTCTTTCTGTTCTTCATCACCTAAAACAGAAATATACACTGTAGCAATTTGTAAATCTCCACTCACTTGTACATCTGTTACAGTAACAAATCCGACACGTGGATCTTTAATTTTACGACTGATGATGTCGCCTAATTCTTTTTTCATTTGCTCGCCTACACGGTTTGCACGTAATTTCATAACTCTTCACCTCATTCAATACCATTCCAATTGTGTTACCGTACGTTCAATTTCAGGAAATGAATCGATGTACTCAAGTACACGATTCATTTCTTTTTCACAAATAACACGACTGGAGGATACAGAAACAATTGCAATTTCTGTACGTTGCCATACATCTTGATGCCCTACTTCTGAAACAGCTACGTTATAACGCTGTTTCACACGAGTTAGCACCCGTTGCAAAATTGCTCGTTTCTCTTTTAAAGAATGCACATCGTAAATCATACACTCGAATGAGAGTGAAGCGATAATCATCGCTTCACTTCTTCCATAATGTACGCTTCAATGATGTCCCCTTCTTTAAGATCATTATATCGCTCAATTGTAATACCACACTCATAGTTTTGTGCAACTTCTTTTACGTCGTCTTTGAAACGTTTTAACGTATCAAGTTGTCCTTCGAAGATTACTACGCCATCACGGATAATACGCACGCCACTATCACGTGTAATTTTACCGTCTGTTACGTAACAACCTGCGATTGTTCCAACTTTTGTTACTTTAAACGTTTGACGTACTTCTGCTTGACCGATTACTTTTTCTTCGAATTCTGGATCCAGCATACCTTGCATTGCTGATTCAATTTCTTCGATTACTTTATAAATAATACGGTGTAAACGAACATCAACGTTCTCTAATTCAGCTGTACGCTTCGCATTCACATCTGGGCGTACGTTAAATCCAATTACAATTGCATTAGATGCAGAAGCTAAAATGATATCAGATTCTGTGATTGCACCTACGCCTGTATGGATAATTTTAACTTTAACACCTTCAACATCAATTTTACGAAGTGATGCTGCCATTGCTTCTACAGAACCTTGTACGTCTGCTTTCACGATTAAGTTAATTTCTTTTACATCGCCCTCTTGGATTTGTTGGAATAAATCTTCAAGGCTTAATTTAGATTTCTCACCACGTTGAGCAAGTAACGCTTCTTGTGCACGTGATTCACCGATTTGACGAGCTTTCTTCTCATCAGCGAATGCCATGAAACGATCTCCCGCTTGTGGTACTTCGTTTAAACCTGTAATTTCAACAGGAGTTGATGGACCAGCAACTTTTACACGACGACCAATATCACTTACCATTGCACGAACACGTCCGAATGAAGTACCAACAACGATTGGATCTCCAACTCGAAGTGTACCGTTTTGAACAAGTAATGTCGCGATAGTTCCTTTACCTTTATCAAGCTGTGCTTCAATTACAGTACCAGTTGCATAGCGGTTTGGATTTGCTTTATATTCTTCTACTTCACTTACAAGAAGAATCATTTCTAGTAAGTTGTCAATACCTTCGCCTTGAATCGCAGAGATTGGTACGAAGATAGTATCTCCACCCCATGCTTCCGGAACTAATTCATATTCTGTTAGTTCTTGCATTACGCGATCAGGATTCGCAGCTGGTTTATCCATTTTATTCACAGCAACAATAATTGGTACTCCTGCTGCTTTCGCATGGCTAATTGCTTCAACTGTTTGTGGCATAACACCGTCATCAGCTGCAACAACAAGGATTGTAATATCTGTTACTTGCGCACCACGAGCACGCATCGTTGTAAATGCCGCGTGACCAGGTGTATCTAAGAATGTAATCTTCTTGTCATTTACTTCAACTTGGTATGCACCAATATGTTGAGTAATTCCACCTGCTTCGCCAGCAGTTACTTTTGAATTACGGATAGAGTCAAGTAAAGTTGTTTTACCATGGTCAACGTGTCCCATGATTGTAACTACAGCTGGACGCTCTTTTAAGTTCTCTTCATCATCTTGCTCATCGATGAATGTTTCAAACTCAGTCTCGCTCACAACTACTTCTTCTTCTACTTCAATACCATAATCAGTAGCAATTAATTCAATTGTATCTTTATCTAAGTCTTGGTTAATTGTTGCCATAATTCCAAGCATAAAGAGTTTCTTAATAATTTCAGAAGGCTCTTTGCTTAATTTTTTAGCAAGCTCACCTACTGTAAGACTTCCAGAGAAAGTAATTTTATCTGGTGTTTCTACAGTTTGTGTTTGTTGTCTTCCAGCAAAGTTATCTTGACGTTTGTCTTCGTTTCCTTTGCCTTTTTTCTTTTTCTTATTGCTGTTCTTTTTACTACGAACAACTTTTTCTTCTACTTCAAACTCATCTGCAACAGAAGGTTTTTCAGCTTGATACTCATTATCTAATTTGTTTACTACTTCATCGTCTAACATTGTCATATGATTCGAAACCTCGATATTCATTTCTTTTAGTTTTGTCATAAGATCTTTACTTGAGATATTATGTTGTTTTGCATATTCATGCACTCGAATTTTACTCATACCTTCACCCCCGGTAATTTGTATCGAGCATGCTACGCAGCTTTTTCGCAAAGCCTTCATCTAACACAGCTACAACGACTCGCTCATCTCTCCCAATCGCATGCCCTAATTGTTGTCGATTTTCGACCTTTCTCATTGGTACGTTGTAATACGTCGTTTTATCCGTAATACGCTTTGCAGTATTTGCTGACGCATCCTCAGATAACAAAACAAGTTTTGCCTTGCCACTTCGTACTTCTTTTAAAACAAGTTCTTCACCCGAAATAATTTTTCGAGCCCGGTTTGCTAGTCCTAAAAACGATTTCCAATCGGACACTTATTTCGACTCCTTCTCAACAAGCTCAAGAAGCTCTTCATAAAGAGAACTGTCGATTTTCGCTTTTAGATGATGTTCCAAGACATTTTTCTTTTGAGCTTGAAGAATGCTTTCTTTATCTTTTGATAAATAAGCACCTCGTCCTGATTTCTTTCCAGTTAAATCAATAGACACTTCTCCCTCTTTGGAACGAACAATGCGAACGAGCTCTCGTTTTGATTTCATTTCTTGCGTTGCAACACATTTTCGTAACGGAACTTTTCGATTGCTCATACTCATCACCTCTATTCGATTTCGTCTTCAACTGAATCGAATCCGAATGCGATTACGCTATCTTCTTCTGTTACAATACCAAGTTGTTTCGCATCAGACTCACTCTTAATATCAATTTTCCAACCTGTTAATTTAGCTGCTAAACGTGCATTTTGTCCACGTTTACCGATAGCTAATGACAGTTGGTGGTCTGGAACAACAACAGTTGTTGCTTTTTCCTCTTCATCTACAAGTACTTTAACAACTTGTGATGGGCTTAAAGCATTGGCAACATATTCTACTGGATCATTTGACCAGCGAACGATGTCAATCTTTTCGCCTTTTAGTTCGTCTACAATGCGTTGTACACGTTGTCCTTTCGGTCCTACACAAGAACCTACTGGATCAACATCAATGTTCTCTGCATGTACAGAGATTTTAGAACGATCGCCTGCTTCACGTGCTACAGAACGAATTTCAACAGTTCCATCATAAATTTCAGGAACTTCCATTTCGAATAAACGTTTTAAAAGACCAGGATGTGTACGTGATACGTAAATTTGTGGTCCTTTTGTTGTTTTTTCTACTTTCGTAATGAATACGCGAATACGATCATGTGGTTTGTACTGTTCGTTCGGCATTTGCTCACTTACAGGTAATAAAGCTTCTACTTTCCCTAAGCTTACATAGATGAAACGAGCATCTTGACGTTGTACGATACCAACCATGATATCTTCTTCACGGTCACTAAACTCAGAATAAATAACACCACGCTCTGCTTCACGCACTCGTTGTGTTACAACTTGTTTTGCAGTTTGTGCTGCAATACGACCGAAATCTTTTGGTGTTACTTCAATTTCTAGTACGTCACCATCTTGATAGTTCGGATTAATTTGTCTTGCTTCTTCAACAGAAATTTCAAGACGTGGATCAAACACATTATCAACAACGTCTTTACGTGCTAAAACTTGGATTGTTCCCACTTCTGGGTTAAAGCTCACACGAACGTTTTGTGCTTGGTTAAAATTGCGTTTATAAGCAGAGATTAACGCTGCTTCAATCGCATCAATAATAATATCTTTGCTAATTCCTTTTTCTGACTCTAATACGAGCAAGGCATCTAACAACTCAGTGCTCATGAAGATCCCCCTTCTAACTAAAACGTAACAGCAAGTCGCGCATTTGCAACTTTATCCATTGGAATTTGGATTTCTTTTTTACGTGTTTTAATTGTTAATAATAGTGTAATTGTAGTACCATCGTAGGAAAGCATTTTTCCTTCAAACATCTTTTCGCCATCAATCGGCTCATATGTTTTAATTGCCACTTGTTTTCCTACCGCTTGCTGGAAGTCTTTCTCTTTCTTTAATGGGCGTTCTGCTCCAGGAGATGACACATCCAAAAAGTAAAGATGAGGAATTGGATCCTCTTTATCTAAAGCTTCGCTTAAACGTTCACTCACCGCACCGCATTCTTCAATGTCGACTCCCTTTTCAGAATCGATGAATACGCGTAAGAACCAGTCTTGTCCTTCTTTCACATACTCTACATCTACAAGTTCAAGATTTAACTCTTCAACGATCGGCTGCGCAAATGCTTCTACAACTTCTGTGACTTTCTTATCCATAAACAGCCTCCTTCCTGCCGCCATGTACCATTTACAAGAAAAGACTCCGTCCATAGAACGGTCTATCTTATTCTTTCTCGTTAGCTAACAAAAGCCCCTGCCGTTAAGCAGGGAATATCTGTCTTAGTATTACCAAATTTAAGAAGTAAAACTTGTAACAAAATATGTATATACGACAGAAATTTCTTACCTCTCCACATCAATAAAATGTAGATAGTAACACGAAAGAGTGGGTTTCCCCACTCTTTTTTTCACACAATATACATGACATGGTTATCTCGGTTAATAGTATACCATAGCAAATATTGATTTGCAAAGACTTTTCCTACCTATTAGAACAGTGATAACTGGTTTTGATCAGGTAGATCTCCTAAGCAACCTTGACTATCTAAATACTCAATAATTGTTTTTGAAACCTTACTGCGCTGCTGCAGGTCTTCTTTTGATAAGAAATCTCCATTTTTGCGTGCTTCTACAATACTTAAAGCTGCGTTTGTACCAAGACCAGGCACTGCATTAAATGGAGGAATTAAAGTATCTCCATCAATAATAAAGTCTGTCGCATGTGAGCGATATAAATCAACTTTTTGGAATGAGTATCCACGCTCACACATTTCAAGTGTCATTTCTAGTACCGTTAATAAACTCTTCTCTTTCGGCGCTGCATCCAAACCTTTTTGCGCAATTTCATCAATTCTTGCACGTATAGATGCTGAACCTTTCGCCATTGCCTCTACGTCAAAGTCATCTGCACGAACCGTAAAGTATGCCGCATAGAATAGAAGCGCGAAATGTACTTTAAAGTATGCGATACGCACAGCCATAAGTACGTACGCAGCCGCATGGGCTTTAGGGAACATGTACTTAATCTTCTTACATGAATCAATATACCAACCAGGAACATTATTACTTTTCATGTCCTCTTCCCATTCTTCTGGTACACCTTTACCTTTACGAACCGACTCCATGATTTTGAAGGCTAATGATGGGTCTAAACCTTGATAGATTAAATATACCATGATGTCATCACGACAACCGATAACTTCACTCAGCGTACATGTACCGTTATAAATTAACTCGTTTGCATTACCAAGCCATACGTCCGTACCATGCGATAGTCCAGAAATTTGGACTAACTCTGAGAATGTCGTCGGTTTCGTCTCTTCTAACATCTGCCTTACGAATTTCGTACCAAACTCTGGTATACCAAGCGTACCTGTTTTACAGTTAATTTGTTCTTCCGTTACCCCTAATGATTCTGGACCTGAGAAAATTTTCATTACTTCTGGATCGTCCGTTGGGATTGTTTTTGGATCAATACCACTTAAATCTTGTAACATACGAATAACAGTTGGATCATCGTGTCCTAGTATATCAAGTTTCAATAAATTATCATGAATTGAGTGGAAATCAAAGTGTGTCGTTCGCCACTCAGCCCCTATTGAATCTGCCGGAAACTGTATTGGCGAGAAATCAAAGATGTCCATATAATCTGGCACAACGATAATACCACCTGGATGCTGTCCGGTTGTACGTTTTACACCGGTACATCCTGCTACTAAACGGTCAATCTCTGCATTTCGAATCGTTAAGTTATGATCATTTGCATAACCTTTTACATATCCATAAGCAGTTTTTTCCGCAACTGTACCAATCGTTCCTGCACGATATACGTAATCCTCACCGAACAGTACTTTCGTATAGTTATGGGCACGTGGTTGGTATTCCCCGGAGAAATTCAAATCGATGTCGGGTACCTTATCTCCTTTAAATCCAAGGAACGTTTCGAACGGAATATCATGTCCATCTTTTACGTATGGAACATTACATGTAGGACAATCTTTATCTGGCAAGTCAAAACCAGAACCTACAGAACCATCATTAAAGAATTCTGATTGCTTACACTTCGGACATACATAGTGTGGTGGTAATGGGTTTACTTCTGTAATTTCCATCATCGTTGCTACGAATGATGAACCTACCGATCCACGCGAACCTACTAAATATCCGTCTACTAATGATTTTTTTACAAGTTTATGTGAAATTAAATAAATTACGGCGAATCCATGCCCAATAATACTTTTTAATTCTTTTTCTAAACGTGCTTCTACAATTTCAGGTAACTCTTCACCATAAATGCTACGCGCCATTTCATAACTCATATCACGCGTTTCATCATCTGCACCTTCAATTTTCGGAGTATATAAATCATCCTTTACTGGATGAACATCGCCAATTAATGATGCAACCTTTTGTGTATTCGTTACGACAATTTCTTTCGCTACGTCTTCACCTAAGAATGAGAAACACTCTAACATTTCATCCGTTGTACGGAAATGTACAGGTGGTAATGAATGTCTGTTTAACGGATTGGCTCCGCCCTGCGAACTAACTAAAATTTTACGATACATTGCATCTTCTGGATCTAAGTAATGCACGTTTCCGGTAGCGACAACGGGTTTATCTAACGTCTCACCTAGTTTAACTAAGTTAGAAATAATTGTTTTTAATTGCCCTTCATCTCGAACGAGTTCACGCTCTACTAAATGACGTAACACATCTGGCGGCATGACTTCAATGTAATCATAGAACTGCGCAATTTCTTCTACCTCTTCAGGTGCTTTTTGCATCATTGCCTCAAACACTTCACCTTTATCACAAGCCGTTCCTACTAAAATTCCTTCACGGTATTTTTTTAATAGTGACCTCGGTACTCGTGGTACACGGTAAAAGTAATTTAAGTGAGAGTATGAAACAAGTTTATATAAATTTTTCAACCCAACATCTGATGTAGCAAGTAATGTCATATGACTTGGGCGTCCTCGCTTATACGCGTCCCCTTGCCCCATACTATCATTTAACTGATCGTGATATTCAAATCCTTTTTCAATCACATCTTTTAACATTTTCACAAGTAAATATCCCGTTGCTTCTGTATCATAAATGGCACGGTGATGTTGCGTTAATTCAATATCAAGCTTTTTACACATCGTATTTAATCGATGATTTTTCATTTCTGGGAATAAGAATCGTGCAAGTTCTAACGTATCTATTACTGGATTTGTCGTTTTTTCTAAACCAGCTTTTTTAAATCCTACGTTAATAAAGCCCATATCAAAGCTTGCGTTATGAGCAACAAGTGTATGGTCGCCCATCCATTCCTCAAACTTTTTAAACACCTCGTCCACTTCTGGTGCATCAGTTAACATATCATCTGTAATACCTGTTAATTCAATAATCGTTGCCGATAATGGTTGATGCGGATTTGCAAAAGATTCAAAGCGGTCAATAATTTCGCCACCTTTTACTTTTACAGCAGCTAACTCAATAACAGTGTCATACACAGCAGATAAGCCCGTCGTCTCAACATCAAAGACAACATATGTTTCATCTGCAAGTAGACGATGCGCTTCGTTATATGCAATCGGTACACCATCATTAACTAAATTTGCCTCGACACCGTATATGACTTTAATCCCAGCCTTTTTACCCGCAGAATATGCTTCTGGGAAAGACTGTGCAACAGCATGGTCTGTTACCGCAATAGCCTCATGCCCCCATTTACCTGCTTGGGCCACAAGTCTAGAAACAGGAGTAACAGCGTCCATTTGGCTCATCGGTGTATGAAGATGCAACTCTACTCGTTTTTCACCTTCTGGTGCTTTATCTTTACGAGACGGTCCCGTTATTTCATTAATATCATTTGCGATCATTACTAAATCTCGAACGAATGTATCATTTTGAACAGAACCACGTGCTTTTACCCACATTCCTTTTTTCAAGGATTGCAGCATTGGAATATCTTCTTTGTCACGCGAGAACATTTTGATCATAATAGAATCCGTATAATCCGTTATTTTTAAAGTTAATAACGTACGTCCACTACGAAGCTCTTTCGTTTCTACGTGGAAGACATATCCTTGAACCGTTTTTCTTCTTTCTTCATCTTGAATTTCTCGCATCGGTGTAATCTCTTCATCAGGCTTAATAAGATATCCGAGTACAACCGGTCCTTCATGCACGACGCTGCTTTCTTCAGCTTGCTTCTTCGCCATTTCTTCCATAGCTTGTATAACACGTTCACGGTCTTCTTGCTGCGTTTGCTCACGAAACTTTTGCATTTCTTCCGTATTTTGCTGTATATGTGTGTCTAACTGGAAACGCGGGAATCCAAAAGCTTCGTATTGATCCCCTACTGGTTTCGCAACGTTTTTCTTTAAAGCAGTAGATTCCAGATCATTGTTCACATTTATAAGCAACTTCACGCCATTCACCTGCGGAAGCTGCTTCTTTAAGTAAGCAAACATAGGTGAAAATGTAATTCGTTCCGTACAAAGTGGCCAATACGCCCTCACTTCTTCTTCTGTAAATTGTTTATTCTCTGTTTCTAATGCAAATGTTGTTCTTGCAATATGAGAAAATGATTGCTTAAGCTTTGTTTCTAGCAATTCATATAATTCTGTAGGCAAAATACGTGGCACTTGTAAATTAAAATGCCAACTTTTATTTGCTTTATCAATAATGAGCCTTTCAATGCCACCGCCTTGTAAATATTGATTTATTAGGTCGTCTGGTATTTGCAACTGCTGGAGCAAAATTTGAAATCGCTCTTGTTGTTCATTTGTTAAAGACATAAGCACTCTCCTTCCATTTGCTATTATAAATTGAAACGTACTACAAAGAAAGATTTCTCCCTTCTTCTTTTACAAAATACGTTTACAAAGAAAGAGAAGGTACCTCATTACGAGGTACCTCTTCTTATTTTAAAATATTAGCAACATATGTTTGAAGTTCTTCTACTTTCACTTCTTCAGACTCGCCTGTAGCGCGTACTTTCACTTCTACAATACCTTCGTCTGCTTTTTTACCAACTGTCACGCGAACCGGAAGGCCGAATAAATCTGCATCTGCAAATTTAACACCTGCACGCTCTGCACGATCATCTAGTAATACTTCATATCCTTGCTCTTGTAATGAGTTGTAGATGTTTTCACCCGTCTCACGTTGTGCATCGGATTTCATATTTACTGGAATTACATGCACATGGAAAGGTGCTACAGCTTTTGGCCAAACTAAACCATTCTCATCATTAAACTGCTCTGCAATTGCTGCCACTGTACGAGATACCCCGATACCGTAACAACCCATAATAAGTGGTTGTGTTTTTCCGTTTTCATCTAGGAATGTTGCGTTCATTGCTTCACTATAACGAGTTCCTAATTTGAATACATGACCAACTTCAATTCCGCGTGCGAAAAGAATTGTTCCGTTTCCATCTGGAGATTGGTCTCCTTCTTGAATGAAACGTAAATCTGTATATTGACTCACTTTAAAGTCACGTTCTGGATTTACATTTACATAATGGAATCCTTCTTCATTCGCTCCTGAACATCCGTTAACAATTGATGCTACAGCATGATCAGCGATAATTTCGATATCACCTGTTACACCAATCGGTCCTAATGAACCAACTTCACAATTTAATAGTTCTTTTACTTCTTCATGAGAAGCAAGCTCTACAACTGAAGCGCCGTATACATTTTTCACTTTTACATCGTTTACTTCATGATCCCCACGAACAAGTACAACTACTAATTTCTCATCTACTTTAAATACCATAGACTTAATGCACTTGTCAGCTTCAATGTTTAAGAATGCAGATACTTCTTCAATTGCTTTTTGGTCTGGTGTTGCTACTTTTTCAAGTGCTTTTTCTGCTTCGTCACTCTTCGTATACGCAGCTACAACAGGAGCCATTTCGATGTTCGCTGCATAATCAGATGTATCAGAGTATGCAATTGTATCTTCACCAACATCAGATAATACCATAAATTCATGTGTATCTTTTCCGCCCATTGCACCAGAATCAGCAATAACCGCACGGAAATTCAAACCACAACGAGCAAAAATGTTAGAGTATGCTTTGTATAAGCGATCGTACACTTCATCTAAGCTCTCTTGTGTAGCATGGAAAGAGTATGCATCTTTCATTAGAAACTCTCTTCCGCGTAATAAACCGAAACGAGGTCTTTGTTCGTCACGGAATTTTGTTTGGATTTGGTATAATGTTAACGGTAATTTTTTATATGATTTCACTTCATCACGTACAAGATCCGTAATTACTTCCTCGTGTGTCGCTCCTAATGCGAATTCACGAGCGTTACGATCTTTCATACGCATTAATTCAGATCCGTAAGAATACCAACGGCCTGATTCTTGCCATAATTCTGCAGCTTGCATCGCTGGCATTAATAATTCTACAGCACCTGCGCGCTCCATTTCTTCTCGAACGATACGTTCTACTTTGTGTAGTACTTTTAAACCAAATGGTAGAAAACTATAAATACCAGAAGCATTTTGACGCATAAAACCTGCACGAAGTAATAACTGATGACTCTTAATCTCCGCATCAGCTGGAACTTCACGTAATGTAGGACTGAATACCATACTTTGTTTCATCTATTCGCACCTCTTCATTTTACTCTTACACGCAGTAAAACCCCTCACCTCGAGTTAGGTGAGGGATTTTATTCTACGAGCTCTATTTCATTATAAGTTTCACTTTATTTTACAAGAAAAACTTACGAATGTCATTCCAAGTTACAACTAACATAAGTAACATTAATAATGCAAAACCAATAAAGTGAACCATTCCTTCTTTTTGACGATCAATTGGTTTCCCTCGTAATGCTTCAATTAAGAAGAAGAACAAACGTCCGCCGTCTAAAGCTGGAACTGGTAGTAAATTAAATAAACCAAGGTTAATACTTAATACTGCTGCTAAACTTAATACACGCGTAAATCCATAATCTACAACTTGATCTGTTAGATTATAAATTCCTACTGGACCTGACAACTCATTAATAGAGAATTGACCAGTTACTAATTTCACAAGAGACTCAAAAATTAGTTTCGTCCATTGGTATGTTTGTTCAAAACCTGATTTAATAGAACCCATTACCGTTTTCTCTACTGGAGAGTAAACACCAATTCTACCAACTTCTTCTTTACCTTCTTTATCAAGTGTTGGCGTTACCTTCACATTAAATTGTTCACTATCACGCTTTACTTGTAACGTAATTTCCTTATTCGGGTTTTCACGTACAATGGTAACAACATCTTTCCATGTACTTGTGTTTTTCCCATCAATTGCTTGAATTGTATCATTTTCTTTTAATCCAGCTTGCTCAGCTGCACTATTCTCCATTACTTTTCCGACCATTGGCTTGTCAACAGGTACACCTTGTACAAATCCAAGAATCACAAAAATAACAAATGCTAAAATGAAGTTCATTGCAGGACCTGCAAAGATTGTTAAGGCACGTTGACCTAATTTTTTAGAGCCAAACTGCCTATTATACGGTGCAATTTGAATTTCTTCACCAGCAGTAATAATACGAGCCTTTTCATTCACTCGGAATGTTTGAAGCTCTTCCTCGTACTCTTCGTAGCCCGAAATTGTTAAACTATGTTCTAAATCAGCTTGTTCCACTTCAATAACGCGAACATTTGGATACTTTTCATATCCATCAAAAACTAATTTGGCAACTTCGTCTTTTTCATTTAATACAAGGCCAACCTTTTTCCCAGGCTTTAACTCAACTGTATCTGCATCCTCGCCAGCCATTCTTACATAGCCACCAAGAGGCAGTAATCGAATCGTATACACCGTTTCATTCTTTTCAAATGAGAATATTTTCGGACCAAAACCAATCGCAAACTCACGGCATAAAATACCTGCTCTTTTTGCGAAATATAGATGCCCTAGCTCATGGAAAAATACGAGTGCACCGAAAATTAATATAAAGGCAATCGCTGTATTCAATTCCATACCACCTTTGCTAAATTTGTTCCATCACAAACCGTCTTGTGGCTGCATCAATTTCCAGAATTTCCTCTAAGCTCGGACGTGCAATGACATTGTGATGGTTCATTGCTTTTTCAATGAGGTCTTCCACTGTTAAGAAACCAATTCTCTTTTGTAAAAAAGCTTCAACAGCTACTTCATTCGCTGCATTCATTACAGCTGGCATACTTCCACCTGCTTTTCCAGCTTCATACGCAAAGCGCAAGCAACGGAAACGTTCTTGGTTCATTTTCTCAAAATGCAATGTTCCCATTTCCCATAAATTTAACTGCTTTGTGTCTGAAAGAGGTAATCGATCAGGATATGTAAGTGCGTATTGAATTGGTACTCGCATATCCGGTGAGCCAAGCTGTGCCATCACACTACGATCTTCAAATTCAACCATAGAATGAATAATACTTTCTTTATGTAAAACAACATCGATTTGCTCATAAGGGATACCAAAAAGCCAATGTGCTTCAATTACTTCTAGCCCCTTATTCATCATTGTAGCAGAATCAATTGTAATTTTCGAACCCATTGACCAGTTTGGATGTCGAAGCGCATCTTCTACGGTCACATGATGCAATTCATCTCTCGTTTTATCACGGAAACTTCCTCCAGAAGCCGTAATAATTAGTCGAGAAATTCTTTTTTCATTTTCACCATTCAAGCATTGAAAAATAGCTGAATGTTCACTGTCTACTGGAAGTAACGAAACATTATGTTTTCGCGCTGCTTCCATTACAAGATGCCCTGCAGTTACTAACGTTTCTTTGTTTGCAATTCCAATTGTTTTTTTCGCCTCAATTGCACGAAGTGTTGGTAACAACCCTACGCTACCTACAACAGCATTTACTACAATCTCCGCATCTGGATGTAATGCTACTTCTAAAAGCCCTTCACTACCATATACAATTTTTGTATTACCAGAAACAGCTTGTAGTTTTAAAACATCTTCCTCTCTTTGCACAGAGACGATTTGCGGAGAAAA
Source organism: Bacillus sp. F9_6S_D1_P_5 (assembly GCF_054823925.1). Classification (NCBI taxonomy): domain Bacteria; kingdom Bacillati; phylum Bacillota; class Bacilli; order Caryophanales; family Bacillaceae; genus Bacillus; species Bacillus sp. F9_6S_D1_P_5. The sequence goes on from NZ_JBTREW010000006.1 coordinate 126,414, forward strand.
TTCTTGAATTACCTTTACTGCGTAGTCAATATTTTTCCCTACAGAAAAAGCAACGAGACGGAATTGGTCTGGGTGCGAGCGTAATACATCTAACGTTTGTGTACCAATTGATCCGCTTGCACCTAATAAACTAATGTTTTTCATGACTCCAACCCCTCGTTCATTCATTAATTGTATTGTAATAAGAAGTAGAGAATTGGTAAAACGAATAACCAACTATCTGTTCGATCTAATATACCACCATGTCCAGGTAAAATTGTACCTGAATCTTTTACGCCATAATGACGTTTAAATGCAGATTGTACTAAATCACCAATTTGTCCAAAAATAGAAATGATAATTGTCAACACAATTAAAATCCCTACATTAGCCTCAACTGGGAAGAACATATTGTAAACAAGTGCCACAACAATCCCACAAACGATACCGCCTAATGAACCTTCAATCGTTTTATTCGGACTAATTTCTGGCCATAATTTTCTTTTTCCTAATGCTTTTCCTACGAAATATGCGCCTGAATCCGTAGCCCATATAACAAATAATGCGCAAAACACATATTTAATTCCTAAAATTCTCGTTTCATTCAAATATAGGAATCCCATTGCAACATATGTTGTTGCCATTAGTAAAAAGGAAGCATGGTCAAAAGTAAATGTATTCTTAGAAAGGACTGTATATGATAAAAGTAATAAAACAATCACAAATGTGATTTCTAATTTACCTAATCCAATCCAAGTAAACAGTTCTGATGCACTACTTGGAATTAAAATAACCCATAATAATGCTGCAGCTAAAACTGTTGGTACTGAAATAAGCGTAAGCTTATTCATACGAATTAATTCATATAAACCTATAGAAGCAAGTGCATACACTAAAACCGTAAAAGGCACGCCACCGTAAATTACGATGGGAATGAATAGCGCGGCAGCAACCACTCCAGTAATAATTCTCTGTTTCACTACCAAACCCTCTCTTTCTACACGCCTCCGAATCTGCGCCCTCTATGTTGAAAGTCTGTAATCGCATTTAGCAAATGTTCTTCGGTAAAATCCGGCCAATACACATCTGTAAACCAAAATTCCGAATACGCAATTTGCCATAACATGAAATTACTAATACGTAGCTCTCCGCTCGTACGGATTAACAACTCTGGGTCAGGTAAAGAACTCGTCATTAAGTAGGAAGAAAGCATTTCTTCACTTACATCTTCAACACGAATTTTCCCTTCCTCACTATCTTTCACCATATGTTGCACAGCAGAAACGATTTCATCTCGACTTCCATAGTTTAACGCGAAATTAAGAATTAATCCCGTATTCTCTTTCGTATCTTCCATGGCCTTCTCCATCGCTCTGCGTGTATGCGTAGGAAGACGATCTTGTTGTCCTATTACTCGGACTTGTACGTTCTCTTCAATCAATTCTGGTAAAAAAGTACCTAAAAATTCTTCTGGAAGCCTCATTAAGTAGTCAACTTCCTTTTTCGGCCTTTTCCAGTTCTCAGTTGAAAAAGCATAAAGAGTTAATACTTTCACATTAAGTTTGCTTGCAAATTTTGTGATTTTCTTTACAACTTGCATGCCTTCATGATGTCCCGCAATACGAGGCATCGCTCTCCTCTTTGCCCATCTTCCATTACCATCCATAATAATGGCAATATGTTCTGGGATATATCCTTTTTTCACTTCTTCAACGAGATGATCAAACGATGCGACCTTTTTACTTTTAAAAAAAGGAAAGTTTTTAAACATCATTCATACCCTCCAGCAAGCAGACGTATGCCTAAAAGTGTAAAAAGACCCCCTTAAGAAGAGGGTCATATTTGCGAAAGTATCGCTATTACACTTCCATGATTTCTTTTTCTTTGTTTTTTGCGATTTCGTCAACTTTTGCAATATATTTATCTGTTTCTTTTTGGATATCTTCAGTATATCCTCTTAAATCATCTTCTGTAATCTCGCCAGCTTTTTCAAGCTTCTTAAGATCATCGTTACCGTCACGACGTACGTTACGAACAGCAACTTTTGCTTCTTCAGCATATTTTTTCACAACTTTAACAAGATCACGACGACGCTCTTCAGTTAATGCAGGGAATGCAATACGAATTACAGTTCCGTCATTAGAAGGGTTTAAGCCTAAATCTGCTTTTAAAATTGCTTTTTCGATATCACCGATAGAAGTTTTATCATAAGGTTGAATTACAAGTAAACGTGCTTCTGGAACTGTAATGTTCGCTAATTGCACAACTGGTGTTGGTGCACCATAGTAATCAACTTGTACTTTATCTAATACTGACGCATTTGCACGGCCAGCACGAACTGTTGCTAATTCACGAGAATAAGCAGCAACTGCTTTTTCCATTTTTTCATTTGAAGACTTCAATACTTGTTGTCCCATATTTATTTCCCCCTTACAACTGTTCCGATATTTTCGCCTAAAACGGCACGTTTAATATTACCTTTTTCCATAACTGAGAATACAATTAATGGAATATCATTATCCATACATAGAGAAGAAGCTGTAGAATCCATTACACCTAAACCTTCTTTTAATACATCTAAGTAAGTAAGCGTTTCGTATTTCGTAGCTGTTGGATCAATAGATGGGTCCGCATTGTATACGCCATCTACATTATTTTTCGCCATTAAAATTACGTCTGCTTCAATTTCTGCCGCACGTAATGCTGCTGTTGTATCTGTAGAGAAGTATGGATTACCTGTACCTGCTGCAAAGATTACAACACGTTTCTTCTCTAAGTGACGAACTGCTTTACGACGAATGTAAGGCTCTGCCACTTGACGCATTTCAATTGAAGTTTGTACGCGAGTTTGAATTCCGATGTTCTCTAAGCTATCTTGAAGAGCTAATGAATTCATAACTGTCGCTAACATGCCCATGTAATCTGCTCCTGCACGATCCATGCCCATCTCACTTCCAATTTTCCCACGCCAAATGTTACCGCCACCAACAACAACAGCAACCTCTACATCAAGTTCTGCAATTTCTTTCACTTGTTCCGCAACTGATTTAATAACAGCTGGGTTAATTCCAAATCCTTGCTCGCCAGCTAAAGCTTCTCCACTCAGCTTTAAAACGACACGATTATATTTCGGTTTACTCATAATGAACCTCCAATTGCTTACATCTTTATTTTAAAAAAGGGAACACAATGTGTTCCCTAATCTGTATTAGTTACTACCTTTTACTTGGTTCATTACTTCTTCAGCAAAGTTGTCTTCGCGTTTTTCGATACCTTCACCAACAGCGTAGCGAACGAATCCTTTTAATGTTCCGCCTTTAGACTCAACGAACTGACGAACTTTCATATCAGGGTTTTTAACGAATGCTTGGTCAAGTAAGCAAATTTCTTCGAAGAATTTGCCAAGACGGCCTTCAACCATTTTTGCAACGATTTTTTCAGGCTTGCCTTCGTTTAATGCTTGTTGTGTTAATACTTGACGCTCATGCTCAACTTCTTCAGCTGTTACAGCATCGCGGTCGATGTATTTAGGGTTAACTGCTGCAATGTGCATTGCTACATCTTTAGCAGCTGCTTCATCAGTAGAACCTTCAAGAACTGTTAGAACACCAATGCGTCCACCCATGTGTAGGTAAGCACCGAATGCATCTGCATCAGTTTTTGTTACGATTTCGAAACGACGAAGTGTAAGTTTTTCACCAATTTTAGCGATTGCTTCGTTGATGTGCTCTTCTACTTTTTTGCCGTTTTCCATTGTTTGAGCCATAGCTTCTTCAACGTTAGCTGGTTTGTTAGCTAATAAGTGAGCAGCTAATTCTTTAATTAATGTTTGGAAACCTTCGTTTTTCGCAACGAAATCAGTTTCAGAGTTTAATTCTAAGATTAAACCGTCGTTACCGTTTGTTTCGATGAAAGTTAAACCTTCAGCAGCGATGCGGTCTGCTTTTTTAGCAGCTTTCGCGATACCTTTTTCACGTAAGAAGTCAATTGCCTTCTCCATGTCGCCATTAGTTTCTGTTAAAGCTTTTTTGCAGTCCATCATACCTGCGCCAGTTTTTTCACGTAATTCTTTTACCATTTGTGCAGTGATTGCCATAGTTTTCATCCTCCTAAAATATGTATTTATACCTTTAATAAAGGTGTTTATACCTTAAAAAAGGTGATAAAAGGCCGAACCCCTTATCACCTTTCCAACTTTGTTACGCAGTAACAGTTTCTTCACCTTGTTTTGCTTCAAGGATCGCGTCTGCCATTTTAGATGTAAGAAGTTTTACAGCACGAATTGCATCATCGTTTGCTGGGATAACGTGATCGATTTCGTCTGGATCACAGTTTGTATCAACGATACCGATGATTGGAATGTGTAATTTGCGTGCTTCAGCAACTGCAATACGCTCTTTACGAGGGTCTACTACGAATAATGCACTTGGAAGACCTTTCATATCTTTAATACCGCCTAAGAATTTCTCAAGACGCTCTAACTCTTTTTTAAGTTGAACAACTTCTTTCTTAGGAAGTACTTCGAAAGTACCATCTTCTTGCATTCTTTCGATGTCTTTAAGACGCTTGATACGCTTTTGGATTGTTTGGAAGTTTGTTAAAGTTCCACCTAACCAACGTTGGTTAACGAAGTACATACCAGCACGAGTTGCTTCTTCTTTAATAGCTTCTTGTGCTTGTTTTTTAGTACCTACGAATAAGATGTCTCCGCCTTCAGCAGCGATGTCACGCATCGTTCTGTAAGCTTCCTCAACTTTTTTCACAGTTTTTTGTAAGTCGATGATGTAGATACCGTTACGCTCTGTGAAAATGTAACGCTTCATTTTTGGGTTCCAACGACGAGTTTGATGTCCGAAATGAACACCAGCTTCAAGCAATTGCTTCATAGAAATTACTGACATAATATAGTTCCTCCTAAATGGTTTTTGATATCCTCCGTTTACTTCATCTCTAAGCGAAACTACAAACGTAGCACCAACACTTAAATCTGTAAACGTGTGTACTTTGTACTGACACCACTGCTTACTATATCATACTGAAATATTACAAGCAAGTCGAAAATGCGAACAATGTAAAACTTTCTTTGTTCACACTCGAATTCTAGTATTACCAACCTGTATTTCCTTTAAGCAAAAAAGCGAAATTCAATTCATAGCTTTTCCAAAAAACACGATTATGACGCTATTTACAAACAACATCAATCTCTTATACACAAAAAACTCTCCTCAAAAAATGAGGAGAGTTTTATAAATTAGTTTGTTTTTAATTTAGCAAGTTCATGTAAGAATTTGTCGTTTAATACTTTAATGTATGTTCCTTTCATACCTAAAGAACGCGACTCAATTACACCAGCACTCTCTAATTTACGAAGTGCATTTACGATTACAGAACGAGTGATTCCTACGCGGTCAGCGATTTTACTTGCAACAAGTAAACCTTCTGTTCCATTTAACTCTTCGAAGATGTGCTCGATTGCTTCTAATTCACTGTAAGATAATGAGCTGATCGCCATTTGAACAACAGCTTTACTACGTGCTTCTTCTTCGATTTCTTCTGCTTTCTCACGTAAAATTTCCATACCTACAACAGTTGAGCTGTACTCAGCAAGAATTAAATCATCGTCTAAGAACTCTTGACCAAGACGAGCTAACACTAGTGTACCTAGACGCTCACCGCCACCAACGATTGGTACGATTGTAGTTAAACCTTGACCGAATAATTCTTTATTTTCTACTGGGAATGCTGTGTAAGCACTATTTACATCTAAGTTTGAAGATGTTTCTGTAATGTTGAATAAGCTTTGTGTATACTCTTCTGGGAATTGACGCTCTGCAAGCATTTGTTTCATACGCTCATTCTCAATTTGTTGGTGAATTGCATAACCTAGTAATTTACCACGACGGCTTACTACGAATACGTTCGCTTCGATCACTTCACACATTGTGTCAGACATTTCTCTAAAGTTTACAGGCTTTCCTGCTGCGCTCTGTAATAACGCATTTAATTTTCTTGTTTTTGCTAATAATTCCATTTCAAAAGTTCCTCCTACATGTTACTCACATATTTTTTCATCACTTGGAAACTAGGGCGAGTCACCTGATGACACTATTACAAAATAAACTGGCTCACATCTTTATTTTTAGCAATCGTTGCTAATTTCTCCTCAACGTATTGAGGTGTTATCGTTATTTTCTCTAACGTAATTTCAGATGCTTCAAACGATAAATCTTCAAGGAGCTTCTCCATAATCGTATGAAGTCTTCTTGCTCCAATGTTATCTGTATCCTGATTAACTTGATAAGCAATCTCAGCAATCTTACGAATAGCTTCGTCTGAAAATTCAATTTCTATACCTTCAGTCGCTAATAAAGCCATATATTGTTTAATTAACGCATTGTCAGGCTCGATTAATATTTTAACAAAATCATCAGTCGATAATTTTGTTAATTCTACTCGAATCGGAAATCTCCCTTGTAATTCCGGAATTAAATCCGACGGTTTAGACATATGAAACGCTCCAGCTGCAACGAATAAAATATAATCCGTTTTTACTGATCCGTATTTTGTCGCAACATTCGATCCTTCTACAATCGGCAGAATGTCACGTTGCACACCTTCACGTGATACATCTACGCTATTCGACTGCTTACCAGCAATTTTGTCAATTTCATCGATAAAAATAATCCCGAGCTGTTCAGCACGATAAACAGCCTCTTGTGTAACTTCATCCATATCAATTAAGCGCTGTGCTTCCTCATTTGTCAAGAGTTTTCTTGCTTCTTTTACAGAAAGTTTACGTTTTTTTGTTTTTTTCGGCATAAAACTTCCTAATGCATCTTGGAAATTCATTCCCATTTGTTCCATGCCAGTTCCTTGTAACATATCGAACATAGAAGACTGTTGCTCAGTCACTTCAATCGATACAATTTCATCTTCAAGAAGTCCTGCAGCAAGCTTTCTTTCCACATCTTGACGTTTCTTTTCGATTTCCACATCTTCTTGTGCATCAGATGTTTGATTCGAATTTTGAGCACCACCAAATAACATTTCTAATGGGTTTTTAAATCCAGATTGTTTCTCTGGACTTGGCACTAAAATTTCAACAAGACGTTGATTCGCTTGTTCCTCTGCTTTGTCTTGCACTTTAACTACCATTTCTTCTTTCACGATGCGAACCGACGTTTCCACAAGGTCACGTACCATCGATTCTACATCTCTACCTACATATCCAACTTCTGTAAATTTCGTAGCTTCAACCTTAATAAAAGGTGCTCCAACGAGTTTCGCCATTCGTCGTGCTACCTCTGTTTTACCAACACCTGTCGGTCCAATCATTAAAATATTTTTAGGCGCAATTTCATCACGTAGATTTTCAGCTAATTTACTTCGGCGGTATCGATTTCTTAAAGCTACAGCAACCGCTTTCTTTGCATCTTTTTGACCGATAATGTATTGATCTAATTTTTCCACAATTTGACGCGGAGTAAAATGTAAATGCATATAAAATGCCTCCCTTACGATTCTACAATTCTTCCACAATTATATTGTGGTTTGTATACACACAAATATCGCCAGCAATGTCTAAACTCGCTTTCGCAATTTGCTTCGCTGTTAAATGTTCACTTGCATATTGCTTTAAAGCACGACCTGCAGAAAGCGCATAATTTCCACCAGATCCAATTGCTAATATACCATCATCCGGTTCAATCACTTCTCCTGTGCCTGAAACAAGGAGCATCGTTGTTTTATCCATGACAATGAGCATCGCTTCTAGCTGACGTAACATTTTGTCGCCACGCCATTGTTTTGCCATCTCAACTGCAGCACGCTGTAAGTTCCCATTGTACTCTTCTAACTTCCCTTCAAACATTTCAAAAAGAGTAAATGCGTCAGCAACCGAACCTGCAAAACCAGCTAAAACTTTCCCTTGGAAAAGTTTACGAACTTTACGAGCTGTATGTTTCATTACAACAGCATTTCCCATTGTCACTTGGCCATCTCCAGCCATTGCACATTCTCCATTATGATGAACTGCAAATATCGTTGTAGCGTGGAAATTTCCCATAGAAAAAACTCCTTTATATGTTTTTATAGCTTTAAAAGCAATTTATGCCCGCGGGTGATGCTTCATGTAGACAGAACGCAATCTTTCTTTAGAGACATGCGTATAAATTTGTGTCGTCGACAAATTCTCATGACCGAGTAACTCCTGTACAGTACGTAAATCTGCCCCTTCATCTAACATATGTGTAGCAAATGTATGCCTTAACATATGGGGACTTATCCGCATTGTCAGTGAAGCCTTCTTAATGAGTTCGTTTAATACATAGCGTACTCCTCGACTTGTTAGCGGCGTGCCTTTCGCATTTAAAAATACCATATGAGAATGTTCTTCAGTTTTGTGAGCTAACTGTTTTCTCCCGTTCTCTATATAAGTAATTAAAGCATCTTGTGCGTAGCTTCCGAACGGAATATACCTTTGTTTTTTTCCTTTTCCCATAACTAAAATTGTTCCCACCGCGAAGTCAATATCGGTAAGTTGTAAATTGACACATTCACTCACACGGATCCCAGTCGCATACATCAACTCTAATAATGCTTGATTCCTTTGACCTAGCGGTGTTTCCGTGTCAGAAACTTCAAATAATTCCTCTAATTCTTCAGCATATAAAAACTTTGGGATTGACAATTCTTTTTTGGGGAGTGACGCAAGTGCAAACGGATTATCTTTCCGATAACCTTCACGCATCAAAAAACGATATAAACTTCGTAAGCTCGATACTTTTCTTGCGACAGATTTACGGGCTAACTTTTCATCGTGCAACGTAGTTAAGTACAAACGAACATCCGCGTATGTAATATCTAAAAAAGAGGATATGCCTTCTCGCTCCATAAATTGCACAAAATGTTCTAAATCATTTTGATAACTTGCAATTGTATATTTTGAATAATTTCTTTCAATTTGTAAATATCCAACGAATAATTGTAACAATTTCTTCACATTCACACAATTCACCTCAATAAAGGCTACTAAATCGTATCACAACTTAGTAGCCTTTGCAAGAAATTTAACTAAATATTTACAAAATTTTGAATCGTTTCTAAAGCGCGTGTTGCATAGGCTTCATTACGTTCTGCTTTTTTCTTAATTTTCTTCTCTAGTGGTGCAAACAATCCGAAGTTTGCATTCATTGGTTGGAAGTTTTTCGCGTTTGTCGCAGTAATATAATTCGCCATACTTCCCATTGCAGTTACAGGCGGTAATACAACCGGCTCTTCGCCTTTTACAAGTCGAGCAGCGTTAATACCTGCTAGCAATCCTGAAGCCGCCGATTCAACATATCCCTCTACTCCAGTCATTTGACCAGCGAAGAATAAATCGTCACGTTGTTTATATTGGTATGTTGGACGAAGTAAGTTAGGTGAATTAATAAACGTATTACGATGCATTACACCATAACGTACAATCTCTGCGTTTTCCAGTCCTGGAATCAACTGTAACACTTCTTTTTGTGGTCCCCACTTTAAATGCGTTTGGAAACCTACAATATTGTATAAAGTTCCCGCTGCATCGTCTTGACGTAACTGAACAACAGCATATGGTGTTTTCCCTGTTTTCGGATCTTCTAACCCAACAGGCTTCATTGGTCCAAATACTAGTGTCTGTCTTCCTCTACTTGCCATAACCTCTACCGGCATACAACCTTCAAAGAAAATTTCTTTTTCAAATTCTTTTAAAGGTACTGTTTCGGCAGCGATTAAAGCCTCATAAAAACGGTCAAATTCCTCTTCCGTCATTGGGCAGTTTAAATATGCCGCTTCACCTTTATCGTAACGAGACTTTAAATACACTTTATTCATATCAATGCTGTCTTTCTCAACAATCGGTGCTGCAGCATCATAGAAATAAAAATAGTCTTCCCCTGTTAATTCTTTTAATTGTGCAGAAAGATCAGGAGACGTAAGTGGACCTGTCGCGATAACAGTAGGGCCTTCTGGAATTTCAGTGATTTCTTCATTCATCACAGTTACGTTCGGATGGTTTTTCACATATTCCGTTACTTTTGCCGCAAATTCATGACGATCTACAGCTAAAGCTCCTCCTGCTGGTACAGAGCACTCATCAGCTGCACGAATAATAACAGAATCCATTAAGCGCATTTCTTCTTTAATAACACCAACAGCATTTGTTAATGTGTTTGCGCGAAGCGAGTTACTACATACTAGCTCTGCAAATTTATCTGTGTGATGAGCTGGCGTTTGTCTTACCGGTCTCATTTCGTATAATCTTACTTGGACACCACGTTTTGCAATTTGGTAAGCTGCTTCACTTCCTGCAAGACCTGCGCCAATGACGTTTACTACTTGTGTTGTCATATATTTATCACCTTTCCTTTTCTTCCCGAAAAAAATGTGAGCAGTTACGCTCACATTTGTTGTTCTTCTTCATAATCACACGAAATACATTGTACTTGCACGCCTTTTTTCAACTTCTTCTCTACTAGCATACCTTCGCACTTCGGACATTTACGGCCAATCGGCTTATCCCAAGATACAAAGTCACACTCTGGATACGTACCACAACCATAGAAAAGACGTTTCTTTTTATTACTACGACGTTCAATAATTTGACCTTTATCACATTTCGGACAAGTAACACCGATTTCTTTCACAATCGGTTTTGTATTACGACAATCTGGGAAATTCGAGCAAGCCATAAATTTCCCGTATTTACCCATTTTAAAGACCATTGGGTGATCACATAATTCACAGTCTTCCCCAGCTGGTTCATCTTTAATTTCCACTTCACGCATTTCTTTTTCCGCTTTTTCTAAGCGCGGTTCAAAGCCTACGTAGAAATCATCAACAATTTTTACCCAATTCGCATTTCCTTCTTCTACTTCATCGAGACTTTGCTCCATGTTAGCAGTAAATTCAATGTTAATAATTTCTGGGAAAAACTCTAAAATAAGTTCAATTACTATTTCACCAAGTTCAGTTGGAACAAAGCGTTTATTATCCAAACCTACGTATCCACGTTTTTGAATCGTTTCAAGTGTCGGTACGTAAGTCGACGGTCTTCCAATTCCAAGCTCTTCAAGTGTTCTTACTAAACGAGCCTCTGTATAGCGCGGCGGCGGTTGTGTAAAGTGTTGCTTCGGTTCTAAATCCTTCGAAAATACTGTTTCCCCTACTTCTAAAGGTGGTAACATCTTATCCTTTTCTTCAGCACCGTCATCTTTCGACTCTACATACACCTTCATAAATCCTGGGAACTTTACAACCGATCCACTTGCACGGAACTGAACATTGTTATTAATGAGTCTCGCTGTCACAGTATCCATTATAGCAGACGCCATTTGACTTGCAACAAATCGCTCCCAAATCAATTTGTACAATCGAAGTTGATCACGACTTAAGAAACTCTTTAGTTCCTCTGGCTTTCTCATTACCGAAGTAGGACGAATTGCCTCATGCGCATCTTGCGCGTTCGACTTTTTCGTTTCTTTCTTCTTTTCTGTTCCTATGTATTCCGTACCAAACGCCTCTGTAATGAAAGTACGTGCCTCTGTTTGAGCTGTTTCTGAGATACGCGTTGAATCAGTTCTCATATACGTAATAAGTCCGACAGTTCCTTGTTTTCCAAGATCAATTCCTTCATACAATTGCTGCGCAAGCATCATCGTTTTCTTTGCTCGCATGTTTAACTTACGCGCTGCCTCTTGTTGCAAGGAAGATGTTGTAAACGGTAATGCAGGATTACGTTTTCGCTCTTTGCGCGCTACATTTTCAACTGAGAACGCATTATCTTTCATCTGTTCAATTATTTCATTCACTTGCGTTTCATTCGTTAATTGAACTTTTTCACCATCTACACCGTAAAAGCTTGCTTCAAATGTGTCTTTCCCTTTCACAAATTCTGTCTTAATTGTCCAGAATTCTTCAGGCTCAAAACTTTGAATTTCTCTTTCACGTTCGATAATTAAACGAACTGCTACAGATTGTACGCGACCTGCACTTAATCCTTTTTTTACTTTCTTCCATAATAAAGGACTAATATTGTAACCAACAAGACGGTCTAGTATACGTCTTGCTTGTTGTGCATCTACTAAATCCATATTAATTGCACGAGGATGTTTAAATGATTCTTTGATTGCATCTTTTGTAATCTCATTAAACACAACCCGGCAATCTGATTCCACGTCCACATTTAACGTATTGGCTAAATGCCAAGCAATTGCTTCTCCTTCGCGGTCTGGATCGGCCGCGAGATAGACTTTCTTTGCTTTTTTTGCCGCTGATTTTAAATCTTTTAAGACGGGACCTTTACCACGAATGGTAATATACTTCGGGGTGAAGTTGTTCTTTACTTCTATCCCCATTTGGCTTTTAGGTAAATCGCGAACGTGTCCCATAGACGCGACAACTTTGTATTTTTTCCCTAAATATTTCTCAATGGTCTTCGCCTTAGAAGGCGACTCCACGATTACGAGGTAATCTGACATGCTAGTGCCTCCTTAAGAGGTGGATTCAAGTCTTCATTAATCTTATTGATTTCTCTTGTTTTTGTCAATCAAGAATGAATATACCATACAGTGCCTATCTACCATTTGTCAATAATTGTTTAATAAAAACATAAAAATATAAGGTTAATTTAAAATCTCTTCTAGTATATCTTCTGCATTTCTTACTAGTTTCGCTCCTTGTTGAATTAGATGATTTGTTCCTGATGCACTATCTATAAATATAGGTCCAGGAAGTGCAAATACCTCTCTATTTTGCTCTAAAGCAAGGTCCGCAGTAATCAGTGTTCCGCTTCTCGATTTCGCTTCTACAACTAAAACACCTTTACTTATACCACTAATAATCCGATTCCTTTTTGGAAAATACCATTTTTTCGGTGCATAGTGCGGAGGATACTCTGTTAATAACAATATATATTTATTCCATGCTTCATATAAATATCGATTTTCTTTTGGATATATATACGATAATCCGTGTCCTAGTATCGCAATAGTCGGGCAATGCCGTCTTACTGTAATTTCATGAGACATCGTATCTATTCCTCTTGCAAAACCACTTACAATAAGCCATCCCCTTTCTAATAATGGATGTAAAATAAAGTTTAAACTCTCATGTCCATATAAAGTCGGTTCTCTCGTTCCCACAACCGCTAATTTATTCGATTTATTAAGAAAACCCTTCTCTCCTTTTCCATATATTACAAAGGGAGGATCTTGTATCTCACGTAATAATTGGGGATAATCTTCATCCCATATAGTCATGTAAAAGATTCGATTTTTCTCTAAATAAGATATATATTGCGGGAGATTTGAACTTTGAAGAAATTTTACTAATTCTGAAGATTTTTTCGAGGATATTCCGGTGTAGTATTCCATTTGTTTTGCATTAAAAGTGTATATTCCCTTCAATTCTGGATCGACGTATAATAGCTTCTCAATCGCTTTCCAATGATCCGCTAATAAGTAGTGAAGATGCAATAACCGTTCTCTTTTCATTATAATTCTCCTTACCCATAATTTTTATTATGTAAACAATAAGTGTGTAAAAAGACACCTTCAAACAAGAAGGTGTCTTTCAAAAGATTAGTAGTTTTTACAAGTCTCAAATAGACCTTTTTCTTTTAAGACAGAGATTAACGTTTCACCCATAACTGCTGGAGTTTCCGCTACTTTAATACCACAAGCTTCCATCGTTTTAATCTTTTCTGCAGCAGTTCCTTTACCGCCAGAAATGATTGCACCAGCATGGCCCATACGTTTGCCAGCAGGCGCTGTTTGGCCGCCAATGAAGCCTACAACAGGTTTTGTCATATTAGCTTTCACCCATTCAGCTGCCTCTTCTTCCGCTGTACCACCGATTTCACCAATCATAATTACAGCATGTGTTTCTTCATCTTCGTTAAATGCTTTTAACGCATCAATAAAGTCTGTACCGTTAACAGGGTCTCCGCCGATACCTACAGCCGTAGATTGACCGATACCTTCTTGTGTTAACTGATGTACAGCCTCATACGTTAATGTACCAGAGCGAGATACGATACCTACATGACCTTTTTTATGAATGTATCCTGGCATAATACCGATTTTACATTCATCAGGCGTGATAACACCCGGGCAGTTTGGTCCAAGTAAACGTGTATGTTTACCAGCCATATATCTCTTTACGTTTACCATATCTAATACAGGAATCCCTTCAGTAATACATACTACTAAATCAATTTCTGCATCAACTGCTTCCATAATTGCATCAGCCGCAAAAGCGGGTGGAACGTATACAACTGAAGCGTTTGCGCCTGTTGCTTTCACTGCATCTTCTACAGTATCAAATACTGGTACACCTTCAATATCAGTGCCACCTTTACCTGGCGTTACACCACCGACAATTTTCGTACCGTATTCAATCATTTGTTTTGTGTGGAATAACCCTTGAGAACCTGTAATACCTTGAACAATAACTTTTGTATCTTTATTAACTAATACGCTCATTTTTCTCCCCCGCTTTCTATTAGCCCACTAGTGAAACAATTTTTTGTGCACCGTCTGCCATAGATTCTGCTGCAACAATATTTAAACCAGACTCATTTAAAATTTTCTTACCTAACTCTACATTTGTACCTTCAAGACGTACAACTAAAGGTAATTCAAGACCTACTTGTTTCGTTGCTTCAATAACACCTTCTGCGATAACATCACACTTCATAATGCCACCAAAAATGTTAACGAAGATACCTTTTACATTTTTGTCAGAAAGGATAATTTTGAATGCTTCTGTAACTTTTTCAGCTGTTGCACCGCCACCAACATCTAAGAAGTTAGCTGGATCGCCATGATAATGTTTAATGATATCCATTGTAGCCATTGCTAAACCTGCACCATTAACCATACAACCGATATTTCCATCTAAAGGAATGTAGTTCAAGTCATATTTAGAAGCTTCAATCTCTTTTGCATCTTCTTCATCTAGATCGCGAAGTTCTAAAATATCTTTATGGCGATATAAAGCATTAGAATCAAAGTTTAATTTCGCATCTAATGCCATAACTTTACCGTCACCTGTTGTTACAAGTGGATTAATCTCTGCGATAGAGCAATCTTTTTCGATAAATGCACGGTATAAGCCCATCATAAACTTCACAGCTTGTCCTACAAGCTCTTTTGGAATATTGATGTTAAATGCGATTCGGCGTGCTTGGAAGCCTTGTAAGCCTACTGCTGGATCAATATATTCTTTAAAGATTTTTTCAGGTGTTTGCTCTGCTACTTCTTCAATTTCTGTTCCGCCTTCTTCAGACGCCATTAAAACAACTTGAGAAGTTGCACGGTCTAAAACAAGACCTACATAATATTCTTTTTTAATATCGCAACCTTCTTCGATAAGTAAGCGTTTTACTTCCTTACCTTCAGGACCTGTTTGATGTGTCACAAGTGTAGTTCCTAAAATGCTCTCTGCATATGTACGAACTTCATCTAAATTTTTTGCAACTTTTACTCCGCCAGCTTTGCCGCGTCCACCAGCGTGAATTTGTGCTTTTACTACACATACATCCGTTCCTAATTCTTTTGCTGCTTCTACAGCTTCTTCTACTGTAAATGCAACCTTCCCGTTCGGAACGCTAACCCCATAGCTTCTAAGGACTGCCTTACCTTGGTACTCATGGATATTCATGGTCCCATCCTCCCCTGTTTTCCTGTTTTACTCGAAAAGTTTTTTAATGTTTAAAAAACATTACATTGCCATTGTATAAGATGATTGGCACGCTGTCTACAATAAAGTGTCAGAAAACTGAAATCGCTTTATTCTTTTTTGAAAATAGTAATGTTTATATGTCAAAATAAAAAATAAACTGCGAAAACACAGCTTATTTTTGAATCATATCTTTAATTGGCGCAAACGATTTTCGGTGTTCTTCTAATATTCCATGCGCTTCAATCGCTTCTAAATGTTGTTTTGTGCCATATCCCATATGTTGTTCAAATCCATATGCAGGATACTTTTCTCCAAGCTCTTTCATCATACGATCTCTCGTTACTTTCGCAATAATAGATGCAGCTGAAATAGAGATACTTTTCGCATCACCTTTAATGATGGATGTTTGCGGAATTGGTGTAGGGAGTTTCATCGCATCAATTAATAAATATTCTGGTGTACAAGATAAATTCGCAACAGCATCTAGCATCGCTTGTTTCGTCGCTTGATAAATGTTTATCTCATCAATCACTTGCGGTGATACAATTCCAACTCCAATGGCAATTGCTTGTGCTTTAATCTCATCATAAAAACGCTCTCGCTTCGCCTCACTCAGCTTTTTCGAATCATTTAACCCTGGAATATAAAAATCTTCCGGAAGGACAACAGCTGCCGTCACAACAGGCCCAGCTAGCGGTCCACGACCTACTTCATCTATACCTGCGATATATGTGAGACCTTTTTCACGTAACGCATTTTCATACTTAGACATTTCTAAAAATTTTTCTTTTTCCTTTTGCGCTAACTCTTTTTGTTTATACCACTTCAAAATGAGCTTTTGCACCCCTTTTCGCTCATCTTTCATTAAAATTTGAAAACGGTCGTCCTCTTCACTTATAATTTCTTGCAGTAAATGTTCCGCTTCTTGAATAGTCACTTTTTGCATTCATGCCACTCCCTTTATATACAAAAAAGAAAAGACGTACAAACGCACGTCTTATACTTCTTCTACTTTTTCTACATCTTCTGTTTGCTCTGCAAACTCTTCTGGTGTTTCAAACGTCATTTTTCCAAGTTTTCCACCACGAAGCTCACGAAGTACAAGTTCAGATGTTTTATCATAATCAATCATTCCGCCGCCCATTAAACAGCCTCTATTTTTTCCAATTGCATCGAATAACTCCACAATATCTTCTGGGATCTCATTTAAATTATATCGCTCTTTCAAACGTTCTGGATAATGTTTCTCCATAAAACGTAGTGCGTAAACAGCAACATCTTGCAAATTTAAAATTGAATCTTTAATTGCACCAGTTGTCGCTAATCGAAGACCCACTAATTGATCTTCAAATTTAGGCCATAAAATACCAGGTGTATCTAACAGTTCCATTTCTTTCCCAACTTTAATCCATTGTTGAGCTGTTGTCACGCCAGGACGATCTCCTGTTTTAGCAATATTTTTCTTTGCTAATTTATTAATTAACGTAGATTTACCAACATTCGGTATACCTACGATTAATGCACGAATCGCTCTCGGTCTAATACCTTTTGCAACCATTTTATCAAATTTCTCTTTCACTAACACTTTACAAGCCGCTGCAATTTCCTTCATACCTTGTCCAGCTTGTGCGTTAATTGAAATTGCCATATGGCCTTTTTCTTTAAAATATGCGATCCATTGCTTTGTTAAACGATCATCTGCCATATCCGCTTTATTTAAAACAACAAGCCTCGGCTTATGTGTAATAATCTCATCAATCATCGGATTTCGAGACGATAAAGGTAATCGAGCATCTACAAGCTCAATTACAACATCAATTAACTTTAATTTTTCTGTTACTTGGCGTCTAGCCTTTGCCATATGTCCCGGGAACCATTGAATTACCATGTTGCCACCTTCTTTTTCTTTTATTTCACAATACGAGCGTCTTTTAAAGGCCAATATAGTATATTTGCTTTTCCGATTACTTGGTCCATTGAAATTGTACCAATCGAACGGCTATCTTTACTAAAACGACGATTATCACCTAAAACAAATAACTGACCTTCTGGAACAGTTTTCTTCCCTGTCATTTCTTCAAGAGTAAAATCATATGTAAGCGGTCCATCAGCAAGTTGCTTTTTCTGCTTGTCTAAATACGGCTCCTCATAAGCCTTTCCGTTTACATACAGTTTGTCATTACGATACTCTATTTCATCGCCTGGAAGGCCGATAATACGCTTAATATAATCCTTATCTTCCGTTGCTCGGAATACAATAATATCAAATCGTTTCGGGTCTCCTATGTGATAACCAATTTTATTGACAATCATTCGATCGCGATCATGTAAAGTAGATGCCATCGATACTCCATCTACGAGAATTGGTGCAAAGAAAAACTGTCTAATAACACCCGCTAATACAACAGCAATCAAAATTGCCTTGATCCATTCCCAAAGTGAACTCTTTTCTTTCTTCATGCATTTCCCCTCCACGATTATGTAAGCTGCTCGTATTATATCAAAATTTTATATAGATTGGAAAAAGGGAGCTTGTGCATTTACAAGCTCCCATACATGTCTTATCGAATTTCTTTAATACGTGCTTTTTTACCGCGAAGGTTACGTAAGTAGTATAACTTAGCACGACGTACTTTACCACGGCGAAGTACTTCGATTTTCGCGATTCTTGGCGTGTGAACTGGGAATGTACGCTCAACACCTACACCGTAAGAAATCTTACGAACTGTGAATGTTTCACTAATTCCGCCACCACGACGTTTAATTACAACACCTTCGAAAAGCTGAATTCTTTCACGAGTTCCCTCAACTACTTTTACGTGTACACGTAAAGTGTCTCCAGGACGGAATGAAGGAAGGTCAGTTTTTAATTGGCCTTTTG
This sequence comes from Bacillus sp. F9_6S_D1_P_5, assembly GCF_054823925.1. Lineage (NCBI taxonomy): Bacteria > Bacillati > Bacillota > Bacilli > Caryophanales > Bacillaceae > Bacillus > Bacillus sp. F9_6S_D1_P_5. The sequence goes on from NZ_JBTREW010000006.1 coordinate 144,985, forward strand.
TAATTTCTGCGATTAATTGTTGCATATTAAATTCTCTCCTTTAAACAGATGCTCTTATAAAGTCTTAATAAATTACAGCGGAACATCGTTAATACGGCCACTGATTTCAGCAGCACAAGTGTTATAATAGCATATTGCTAGGACTGTTGCAATAGAAAATATATCAAGCCCTTATTTGCCTTCTTTAATCTGTTCTAGCCATTTCTTTTCTTGCTTAGACAATTCTCGTTCTTCCAGTAAATCCGGTCTACGCGTGTACGTACGACGTAGTGATTCTTTATGTCGCCATTCATCAATATTTTTATGATTTCCTGACATTAATACATCCGGTACCTTCATTCCACGAAAATCAGCTGGACGTGTATAATGAGGGTGCTCTAATAAACCTGTACTAAACGAATCCTCGACTTGCGAAGCATGATTTCCTAGTACCCCTGGCAAGAGACGTACGACACTATCAGTGATAACCATAGAGGCTAACTCTCCACCCGTTAATACGTAGTCGCCGATAGAAATTTCATCTGTTACGAGATGTTCACGAATTCGTTCATCGTACCCTTCATAATGACCACACACAAAAATAACATGCTCTTCTTCAGCAAGCTCTTCTGCCTTCTTCTGCGTAAAACGCTCTCCTTGTGGACACATTAAGACAACTCTCGGTTTACGTTCTGTTTCCTTCGTTAACTCTTCCACTGCATCAAAGATAGGCTGAGGGGTTAGTACCATCCCAGCACCACCACCATACGGATAATCATCTACGCTATTATGCTTACTCATTGTATAGTCGCGGAAATTGACAACACGAAGCTCTACCGCTTCTTTTTCTTGTGCTTTCTTTAAAATTGAAGATCCAAACACACCTGTAAACATATCTGGAAACAATGTTAAAATGTCAATTTTCATTATAACAGCCCTTCCATTACATGAATGGTTACTAATTTATTCTCAATATTAACTTGAAGTACAACATCATCAATATAAGGAATTAACAGATCTTGACCTTTTGGACGTTTAATTACCCAAACATCATTTGCACCAGGAGATAAAATTTCTTTTATTGTTCCTAACGCTTCTCCTTCTTCCGTTACAACGTTGCACCCAATAATCTCATGGTAGTAGTATTCGCCTTCAGCTAGTTCGCCTAACTGCTCTTCTGGTACTTTTATTAAAGAACCTTTAAACTTCTCTACTTCATCTACATTGTTGTATCCTTCAAGTGTTAATAAATCAAATGTCTTATGTTGACGATGAGAAGTTACCTTTACCGGAAGGTAGTCTGTACCTTTCTCATCGCTTATGTATAACGTGTTTCCTACTTTATATCGCTCTTCTGGAAAATCAGTACGAGAAATAACACGAATTTCTCCTCTTACGCCATGAGTATTTACAATTTTCCCTACGTTAAACCATTTTGTCATAAATAGTATGTCACCCCTGGTTTCTATATAAATTAAGCATCTCCATTTCATATATGGAACATGCAACTTCTCTTTAAATGTTAAAAAAGGGAGAGGAATAACTCCTCGCCCTTTTTACGTTTATTGAATTTCCAGTGTTACTTTTTCATCATTATGATGTCCCACTGAATACAAGAGCATTCGAATTGCTTTCGCAACTTTCCCTTGCTTTCCAATGACTTTTCCAACATCCTCAGGATGTACAGTTAATCGATACTTAATCTCTCCGTTGTAAAGTTCCTGTGTAACATTTACATCTTCAGGATGATCGACAAGAGGCTTGACAATCGTCTCGACTAACTTCTTCATAGTCATTGCCTCAATTACTTACCTTGTTTAGATAAGTGGAATTTCTCCATGATACCTTGGTTAGAGAATAAGTTACGAACTGTATCAGATGGTTTAGCACCATTTCCTAACCATTTTAATGCTGCTTCTTCGTTGATCTTAACTTCAGCTGGTTGAGCAACCGGATTGTAAGTACCGATTTCCTCAATGAAACGTCCGTCACGAGGAGAACGAGAATCTGCAACAACTACACGATAGAAAGGAGTTTTTTTAGCTCCCATACGTTTTAAACGAATTTTAACTGCCATTTATAAAGCACCTCCGAATTTATTTCACACAGATAATTATATTAGCAAAAAGACTATTGCTTTGTAAAGTATTTTTTCTTAACAGAGCCATCTTTTTTCCTTACATGAATGGAAACTTCAATCCACCTAGTCCTTTTTTCTTACCTTTTTGCATTCCAGTCATCGTTTTCATCATCTTTTTCATATCATCAAATTGCTTGATTAAACGATTGATTTCTTGTACCGTTGTACCGCTACCTTTGGCAATGCGCTTTTTGCGACTAGCATTGATTATTTCCGGTTGTTCTCGCTCTAATTTAGTCATAGAACGAATAATTGCCTCAATATGCCCAATTTGTTTTTCATCAACTTGCGCATTTTTCAGCCCTTTAATTTTATTTGCACCAGGAAGCATTCCTAACAATTCATCAAGCGGTCCAAGTTGACGCACTTGTCCAAGTTGTTCTAGGAAATCGTCAAGCGTAAACGAAAGCGTACGCATTTTTTGCTCAAGTTCTTTTGCTTTCTCTTCATCAACTGTAGCTTGCGCTTTTTCAATTAATGTTAAGACGTCTCCCATCCCTAAAATACGGGATGCCATACGTTCTGGATGGAACGCTTCCAGTGCATCTAGTTTTTCACCCATACCAGCAAATTTAATTGGTGTATTTGTAACAGCTTTAATAGATAATGCCGCACCACCGCGCGTGTCACCATCTAATTTCGTTAATACAACCCCAGTTAAACCTAACTGTTCATGGAAACTTTGTGCAACATTTACCGCGTCTTGTCCCGTCATCGCATCGACAACAAGGAAAATTTCATCCGGTTTCGCAACTTCTTTCACTTTCGCTAATTCATCCATTAGTTCTTCATCAATATGCAGGCGACCTGCTGTATCGATTAAAACATAATCGTGATGATCTTCTTTTGCTTTTGCAATCGCTTGTTTCGCAATTTCAACAGGGCTTACTTGATCTCCTAAAGAGAATACAGGCATGTCCAATTGCTTCCCTAATGTTTCAAGCTGTTTAATCGCTGCAGGACGGTAAATATCCGCTGCAACAAGCATTGGTTTACGATTATGCTTTTTACGAAGCAAATTCGCAAGCTTACCTGTCGTCGTTGTTTTACCTGCACCTTGCAGACCAACCATCATAATAACAGTCGGTGGCTTATTAGCAACAGCAATTTTGCTTTGCTCTCCGCCCATAAGTTCTGTAAGTTCTTCCTGTACAACTTTAATTACTTGTTGTCCAGGTGTCAAACTTTTCATTACATCTTGTCCGACAGCACGTTCAGACACACGCTTTACAAAATCTTTTACTACTTTAAAGTTAACGTCCGCTTCTAAAAGAGCTAGACGAACTTCTCTCATCATTTCTTTCACATCGGCTTCAGAAACTTTTCCTTTGCCGCGGATTTTTTGCATCGTCTGTTGAAGTCGGTCGGCTAATCCTTCAAATGCCATATTGCCGCCCTCCTAATCTAATTTTTCGATAGCTTCAACAACTTGTTTCATTTCTTCATTCACATGCTCTTCTTCGCTGATTAGCTGTTTTAGCTTTGCAACAAGTCGCTGTCGCTCTTGAAACTTTTGAAGTAATACTAATTTTTCTTCATATTCTTCAAGCATCGCTTCAGTCCGTTTAATGTTATCATACACGGCTTGGCGACTTACATCAAATTCTTCCGCAATTTCACCAAGAGATAAATCATCTAGATAATAAAGCGACATATAACTTCTTTGTTTTTGCGTTAACAACGATTGATAAAAATCAAATAAATAGTTCATTCTCGTTGTTTTTTCGAGCATGTTGGATCATCCTTTGTTAAGTGATTTCCCTTTACATGAATTAGTTTACATGGAGTACAAAAGAGTGTCAAGTTTTTTTCTTAACATCACATATTTTTATAGAAAAAGAAGCGGAAAATACCGCTTCTTTCACTTATACTTCTTCTGTTTCTACTAAGTTCGCAAATAAACCATACACATATTGTTCTGGATCGAACTGTTGCAGATCATCCATTTGCTCTCCTAATCCAACAAATTTCACTGGTACATCCATTTCGTTACGAATCGCTAATACAATACCACCTTTAGCAGTACCATCTAACTTCGTTAAAACAATACCAGTAACATTCGTTGCTTCACGGAATGTTTTCGCTTGACTTAAACCGTTTTGTCCTGTTGTAGCATCAATAACAAGTAATACTTCATGAGGAGCTCCTGGTACTTCACGCTCAATTACACGCTTTACTTTCTCTAACTCTTTCATTAAGTTCACTTTATTTTGTAAACGTCCTGCTGTATCACATAGTAATACGTCTACGTTACGTGCTTTTGCAGCTTGTACAGCATCATACATAACCGCCGCTGGATCAGACCCTGATCCTTGTTTAATCACTTCTACACCAACGCGATCGCCCCATACTTCTAATTGTTCAATCGCTCCAGCACGGAACGTATCTCCTGCTGCTAATAAGACAGACTTACCTTCTGATTTAAACTTATGAGCCATCTTACCAATTGTCGTAGTTTTACCTACACCATTAACACCAACAAATAAAACAACTGTCAAGCCATCTTTTTGCATATTAATTTCATTAGTAAAATCGCTGTCGCCTTTATAAATTTCTATTAGTTTTTCTGAAATAACAGCTTGTACTTCTCTTGGTTCTTGAATGTTACGGCGTTGCACTTCTTCTTTCAATTGATCGATTAATTCCATCACTGTTGAAACGCCAACGTCCGCGCCGATTAAAATTTCTTCTAATTCTTCGAAGAAATCTTCATCTACTTTACGGTAACGAAAGACTAAATCATTTACTTTATCTGCAAACGAATTTCTCGTTTTTTCTAATCCTTGTTTAAACTTCTCTGTTACCGTATCTGTTTGTTTTGAAATTTTTTCTTTTAGTTTTTTAAAAAAGCTCATACTGTCCCATCCTTCCTATTTGCTTGCAACTAGTTCTTCTCCATCATCTAAACGAACCGAGACAAGTTTAGATACCCCTGACTCTTGCATTGTTACACCGTACAATACGTCAGACTCTTCCATTGTACCTTTTCTATGTGTAATTACAATAAACTGTGTCTCATCACTAAATTTCTTTAAATACTGGGCAAAACGGGCAACGTTTGCCTCGTCAAGAGCAGCCTCTACCTCATCTAGTACACAGAATGGGACTGGGCGCACTTTTAAAATACCAAATAACAGCGCAATTGCTGTTAAAGCACGCTCTCCACCTGAAAGTAAACCTAAGTTTTGCAGTTTCTTCCCTGGCGGTTGCGCTACGATATCAATACCCGTATTTAATAAGTCCTCTGGATTTGTCATAACTAAATCCGCTCTACCGCCTCCGAATAATTCAGAGAATACCGATTGAAACTCCATTCGAATTCCTTCAAACGTAGTAGAAAAGCGCTTTTTCATTTCTTCATCCATTTCAGTAATCAGTTGGTGCAATGTCGTTTTCGCTTCTTCTAGGTCTTCTTTTTGCTCTAGTAAGAATGTATGACGCTCTGCTACACGCTCATACTCTTCAATTGCGCCTAGATTTACTGTACCTAGCTCTTCGATGGATAGCTTAATTAGTTTCACCTTTTTACGTGCATCCTCGGCAGGCATCACCATTGTATACTTCAGTTTTGCCGCTTCAAATGAAATCGTATATGTTTCACGTAAATGTTGTAATCTATTTTCTAACTCTACATCAAGTCGGTTAATTTTTACTTCTTGATCTTTCAACATCTCAAGAATGTATTTATGTTTACCTGTTGTTTCTTTCAAATTACGCTCTAAATGTTCCACTCTCTCTTGTAACGATACACGTTGTTCTCGACGAGAGCGAATTAACTCTGAAGTTTGATTACGATCATATGCTTTCTTCTCAATCATATTCGTAATTTGCTCTTCACCACTTGAATTCGATGTCATTTCTTGTTTTAAGAATGCTAAATCCTCTTTAGTTTTGAGAAGCGTTGCATCCGTTTCTTCTTTTTCCTTCGTCAATCGTTCAACTTTTTCTTTTTGATTAGATAAGCGTTGTTGCTTTTCAGCTGCCAACACTTTTAACTCAGTCATTTCTTTTTGAACTTTTTCTTTCGAAGAATGCTGCTCGCTTTTTTGTTTTGTTAAAGCTGCGATTTTGCTATCTAATTCCGTAATCTCAGCTTGAAGGGTCGCTAAAATCTTTTCTAACTCTTCTTTACGCCCTTGCATTTTCACTTGATCTTGCAAGAACCCTTCAATCTCTAAATCATAAATAGATAAACGATCATTAATACGATGTTCTTCTAATTCCAAACGACTAATTTCTTCTCTTAATTTCTGTTCATCTACACGCTCTGCTTCTACACATTGCCTTAGTTCGCGTATTTGCACTTCTTTTTCTTGAATTTCTTGCTTTACTGCTTTAACAAAGTTTTCTAACTTCGTCGTTTTTTCTTCCATATCAGTTAACTTGTTCGTCCACTCTTCTAGCTCACGTTGACGCCCTAATAAAGAAGATTTCGCCTGTTTTACTGCTCCACCTGTCATAGAACCGCCAGGGTTCACTACATCACCTTCAATTGTTACAATGCGATAACGGTATTGTAGTTGTTTCGCCAACTCATTCGCCCCGCGTAAATCTTTTGCAACAATAACAGTACCTAATAAATTCGAAACTACATTTTCATATTTATTGTTATATTGCACAAGTTCTGCTGCTACACCTACAAACGATGGGTGTTGATTTACAATACGCAATTGCTCAAATGATAACGATCTACCTTTAATAACAGCTTGTGGTAAAAACGTTGCTCGCCCATGTTTATTTTGCTTTAAGAATGCAATTGCATTACGAGCATGCTCTTCTTTTTGTACGACAATATGTTGCATCGCTGCACCTAGAGCAATTTCCATTGCAACTTCATATTCTTTCGGTACCGTTAGCAGTTCTGCAACAGCACCCTCGATACCTTGCAACCTATTTTCTCTAGCTTTTAATACTTCACGTACCCCTTGATAGAAACCAGAGTAATCTTCTTGCATCTCTTCTAGCATTTCTTTTCGAGAACGTGCCTGTTGTACAAATTGATACGCTTGGTACAGTTTTGTTTCGTTTTCACTATACTGCGTCTTGCATTTCCCAAGTGCCGCTTCTGTCTTTTGTATATTCGAAAGGATTCCAGCTACTTTTTCTTTCACTTGTTCATAACTTTCCACAAGTTTCGTCTTTTTCGCTGTAATTTCCATACGCATTTCTACATATTTCGCATTTTCTTCATCAAGGCGTTCATTTTTAGAGTTTTGTTGTTTAGACTGCTCTTCAATCATAGATAACTCATTACGATGACTAGCTTGTTGATTTAAAAGTTCAATATAGTCACCTTTTAAATTCTCAATTTGTTCCTCTAAATTTTCGGCAAATGTTGCAAGCAATTGCTCATTATCATGCAATTTCGTTTCCAACTCTTTTACTTGATTTACAAATTGCATCAACACTTCTGTACTTGATTCTATTTCACCATCATAACTTGTAGCTTTCGCTGTTAATTCAACAATTAACTGTTCGAGTTGCGCACAATGCGTCGTTGCATTTTGCTTTCTCTCTTTTAATAGCTCACGTTGCCCTTCTAACTTTTCTAGTTCTTTACTAGAAAGAAGAAGTACTTCTTGCAAGGAATCTACCGACTCATCTACTGCTTGCAATTGACCTCGTAATTCCTCTAGCTCTTCTTCACCTTTTTGTAAATGCGTTGACATTTTCGCTTCTTCGTCTTTATTATGCCCAAACTGATTTCGAAGCGCTTCCCATTTCTCATGTAATTCTTCAATTTCATGTACAATAAGCGCCGCTTCTACTTTCTCTAACTCTTCTTTCTTCTCCAGATAATCTTTCGCAATAGAAGCTTGTCTTTCTAAAGGCTCTACTTGACTACTTAATTCGTGAATTATATCTTGTACACGATTTAAGTTTTCTTGTGTGTCTGCTAATTTCCCTTCAGCTTTCTTTTTACGAAGCTTGTATTTCAGCACTCCTGCCGCTTCTTCAAATACACCACGACGTTCTTCTGATTTACTACTTAAAATCTCTTCAACTTTCCCCTGGCTAATAATCGAAAAAGCTTCTCTTCCCATACCAGAGTCCATAAATAAATCGATAATATCTTTCAATCTACATGATTGTTTATTAATATAAAAATCACTATCACCAGAACGAGATACACGACGCGTTACACACACCTCATTATATTCAATCGGTAAACGTTGATCTTCATTATTTAAAGTTATCGTTACTTCAGCAACATTAACTGCTCTTCTCGTATCACTACCTGCAAAAATAATATCTTCCATCTTTGCACCACGTAATGATTTTGCCGATTGTTCACCAAGTACCCAGCGAATGGCATCAGTAATATTACTTTTCCCGCTTCCATTAGGTCCTACTACAGACGTTACACCTGGGACGAAATCAACAGATACGCGCTCAGCAAAAGACTTAAATCCTGCTATTTCTAATCTTTTTAAAAACACGAAAGGCCTTCCTCCTATTCTCCGTTGCCATAAATGTTGTTTATACAAAACAAACTATTATACGGATTTCCTTTCCTTTCATTTACAAACAAAAGGAAAGTTTCATTCTATGCATAAGGAATCCCCCTCATTCAAAGGGGGATTCCTTATAGTTGTTCTTTTAACTTTTTCAACGCTTCTGCAGCAGCTTGTTGCTCTGCTTCTTTTTTCGACTTGCCACTACCAAGACCTAAAGCCACGTTATTTAACGTAACACGTGACACAAATTCTCGATTGTGAGCTGGTCCTTTTTCTTGCAAAATTTGATACTCAATATTGCCACTACCATCACGCTGAATCAACTCTTGTAATTGACTCTTATAATCCATCACATGAGAAAAAGCACCTTCATTAATTTTAGGGTATACAATTTCTTTTAGGAAGCCCCATACTGTTTCTAACCCTTGATCAAGATAAAGGGCACCAATAAACGCTTCAAAGACATCCGCTAATAAAGCTGGTCGTTCACGTCCACCTGTCATTTCCTCACCTTTCCCTAATAAAACAAGGCTACCAAATGACAACTCGTTTGCAAAACGAACAAGAGATGGTTCACATACAATAGCTGCACGTAGTTTTGTTAACTCTCCTTCGCTCATTGTCGGATATTTTTGAAACAGATACTGCGACACAGTAAGTTCCAATACTGCATCTCCAAGAAATTCGAGACGCTCATTGTCTTCATGTGGTTTTTTTCGATGCTCATTCACATACGATGAATGCGTAAATGCTTGAATCAATAATTTTTCATCTGAAAACGTAATACCTATCTCTTCTTGAAATACTTTAAACGCTTCACGATATTTTGTTTCGTATTTTTTTTCTCTATGTTTTCGGTACGGCATAGGTCCCTCCAGATATAAGCCGAGAAGCCCCGCTAAAAAACGGGACTTCACTTAAGCATTATAGATGACTCTCTATGTAAGTCACAGCATCGCCAACAGTAGCAATCTTTTCAGCATCTTCATCAGAAATTTCCATTTCGAATTCATCTTCCAATTGCATTACAAGTTCTACTACATCTAGGGAGTCTGCACCTAAATCTTCTTTAAAGCTCGCAGCTGGTACTACTTCAGTTTCTTCTACACCTAAACGATCAACGATGATTTTTGTTACACGCTCTAAAACATCTGCCATTCCATTCACCTCCCCTCAAATATTATATTAAATATTAGCCAAAAAAACTAGTTGAAATCAATTCTTTTATTACATTACCATACCGCCATCAACATTTAACGTTTGACCTGTAATATATTTACTTTGATCAGAAGCAAAAAACGTTACAGCATTCGCGATATCTTGCGCTTCACCAAACTGAGCTGCAGGAATTAATTTTAACATTTCAGCTTTTATATTTTCATCTAATACATCTGTCATATCTGTCGCAATAAATCCAGGAGCAATTGCATTTACAGTAATATTACGGCTCGCTAACTCTTTTGCTGATGTTTTTGTTAATCCAATTACACCAGCTTTAGCAGCAACATAGTTTGCTTGTCCTGGATTACCCGTCACTCCAACAACAGAAGCGATATTAACAATACGTCCATGACGTTGACGCATCATATATCGAGATACTACCTTCGTACATAAGAATACACCTTTTAGGTTTGTATTAATAACTGTATCCCATTCTTCTTCTTTCATACGCATTAATAAATTATCTTTTGTTACACCTGCATTATTTACAAGAATATCAACTTGTCCAAATGTATCTACAGTTTGTTTCACCATATTTGTAACGTCTTCAGCATTTGCAACATCTGCTCTTACTGCAATTGCATCCGAACCTAATTTCTTGATTTCATCAACTACTTCATTTGCCTTTTGCTCATTACCAGCATAATTTACTACAACATTTGCCCCTTGTTTCGCTAAATCAATCGCAATCGCACGACCAATTCCACGTGAAGCACCAGTTACTAATGCTACTTTCCCTTTTAACATCAGTTTTCTCCTCTCAAATTTGAAATGGTATCTTTCAATGTTTCTTCATCGTATATCGCATATGCTTTCACCGATGAATCAATAGACTTCATAAGTCCAGCAAGTACTTTCCCAGGTCCAATCTCAATAAATGTATCTACCCCTTGATTCACCATATATTCAATGGATGGGTACCATAAGACAGGCGAATAGAGCTGCTCAATTAACTTTTCTTGAATATGTGCACCACTTGTAATAACGTCCGCTGTTACATTTGCGATAACCGGAATATTCGTATCTTGAATTGTAATTTCATTTAAGACACTTTGGAATTTCTCCGCTGCCGGCTTCATAAGCGAAGAATGGAACGGTCCACTTACCTTAAGTGGAACAGCTCTCTTTGCACCATTTTCTTTCGCTCTTTGAGAAGCAATCTCGACTCCTTGCTTTGTTCCAGAAATCACAATTTGCTTCGTACTATTCATATTAGCAATTTGCACTGCATATCCTTCACTTGTTACTTCTTCTGTAACTTGTTTCAGCATATTTGGATCAGCACCTAAAATAGCCGCCATTGCACCTTCTCCGCCAGGAACAGCTTCTTCCATATATTCCCCGCGTTTCCTTACAGCATATACAGCATCTTCAAAAGTTATTGCACCCGCTGCCACAAGAGCGCTATATTCACCTAAACTATGTCCTGCGACAAAGTCTGGTGTAATATCATACTCTCTCAAAGCTGTCAAAATAGCAAAACTCGTTGTTAATAAGGCAGGCTGCGCATTTGTCGTTAACGTAAGCTTTTCCTGCGGTCCTTCAAAAATCACTTCCGAAAGTGAATCTTGCAACACCTCATCTGCTTTTGCAAATACATTTGCAACCTCTTTATTATTCTCTGCTAACTGTTTACCCATTCCAACTGCCTGTGAACCTTGGCCCGGAAAAAGAAATGCTAGTTTTCCCATTTCAAATCCTCCTCTTATTGGAGTGACTCTTTCTCCATTACGCTTGAAATAGTAGGAATAACTTCTTTTGCTACCATTTCTCTCGTTTGACGAATCGCACTAAATATCGATTGATCATTGGAAGAACCGTGAGCCTTAATGACAGGAGCTTTCAATCCAAATAATGCCGCCCCTCCATACTCCGAATAATCCATTTTATCTTTTAATACCATAAGTTTTGGTTTTAATACCGCTGCTGCTAATTTGCTCGTAAACGAACTCATTAACTGCTCTTTTAACATAGAGAATAATGCAAGCGCTGTTCCTTCTAATGATTTCAGCGCTACATTGCCTGTAAAACCATCACATACAACAACATCTGCTACACCTTGCAATAAATCTCTTGATTCAACGTTCCCAACAAAATTAATCGGGGCATCCTTAAGCATTGCAAAGACTTGTTTTGAAAGCTCATTCCCTTTGCCATCCTCTGTTCCAACGTTTAAAAGTCCAACACGAGGATTTTTAATTCCTCTTACTTTCTCTGCGTATACAGATCCCATTACTGCATATTGATATAAATGAATTGGTTTTGCATCAACGTTCGCTCCAACATCTAGCATAACAAAACCTTCTCCATCAACAGTTGGCATTGTAGGGGATAAAGCTGGTCGCTCAATTCCTTCCATACGACCTACAACAAACAATCCAGCCGCCATTAAAGCTCCTGTACTACCAGCTGATATACAAGCATCCGCTACACCGTCTTTCACTTGCTGCGCCGCTAGTACCATTGAAGCTTGTTTTTTTCGACGAACCGCTCTTACTGGTTCATCTGTCGATTCGATTTTTTCATCTGTATGAAGTATTGTAATTCGTTCTTCACTCGTTAAGTATTGACGAATTTCCTCTTCTTTCCCTACTAACGTAATATGTAAATCAGAGTATTCCTTAATAGCTTTCATTGCTCCTAGTACGACAGCCTTTGGAGCATGATCGCCGCCCATTGCATCTATTGCGATTTTCATAAGTTGTTACCTTCCTCACTATAATTACTAGATCGATACATTTCAAAAGTGCCTGTAAAAACAAGTTCTTCTCCAACAAAGCTACGCACTTTGACAACCGTCCGTCCTTTATCATTCTCTACATCTTCAACGCGCGCTTTCGCAACGACACGCTCCCCTAATTTTACAGGACGAATGTATCGAATGGTAGACTTTGCAGTTAAAGCTAATTCTTCATCAATAACCGCAACAGCTAGTGAGTTTGCTTGTGCAAACAAATGATGCCCACGGGCAATTTGATTTCTTTTAAATACGTGTTCTACCTTCACTTCAAAGATAGAAATTGCATGTCTATCTAATTCTATATCGATAATTTCTCCGACAACCTCTTCTAACGGTAAAGATTTCACATCTTCTTCATGTTGCTTTGTAGCTACATGTTTAATTCTTTCTCTTAATTCAGGAATAGATAATTCCATACGATCAAGACGTACGGTTTGTATACTCACTTGAAATTTTTCTGCTAAATCTTCATCCGTAATAAAAGGATTCGTTTCTATAGTTTGTTGTAATAATTCTTGTCTTTCTTTTTTGCTTCTTCTTTTTTTCATACCGCACCATCCATTTTTATGACTAGGTACTAACAGTAGTATATAATCATTAAAAGTAGAATGCAACAAAAACTTTCGTTGCATCCCTTTAATCGAGCTTCTCTCCCTGGAACACACCTGTTCCGTCCAGATACGTACGTAGCGAAGCATATTGATCATTATGCCAAAATGCTTCTGAATCTACTAGTAACGCCGCATCTTGTCTAGCTGTTTCTAACGCTCGATAATCATGTACCATATCAGCAACCTTGAATTCTGGTAAACCACTTTGCTTACTTCCAAAGAAATCTCCAGGACCTCTTAACTCTAAATCTTTTTCTGACAATACAAATCCATCATTCGTTTCGGTCATAATACGCATTCGCTCTTTTCCCGTTTCCGATTTTGGATCCGCGATTAATAAGCAATACGACTGTTCACTACCACGGCCAACACGCCCTCTCAGCTGATGAAGCTGCGATAAACCAAAACGCTCCGCATCATAAATAACCATTACAGTCGCATTCGGTACGTTCACTCCTACTTCAACTACCGTTGTCGATACAAGAATTTGTACTTTATTTTCACTAAATTGTCCCATTATCTCTTCTTTTTCTTGAGATGATAATCTCCCATGCATTAATCCGACTTGACATTTCCCTTGATAATGATGAGTCAGCATACTATGTAAGTCGATTGCATTTTGGACATCAAGTTTCTCAGATTCTTCAATAAGGGGACAAATAACATATGCTTGTCTTCCTTTTTTTATCTCCTTCTCCACAAAACCGAGAACTCGATCTAACATATCATGTTTTGCCCAGTATGTTTCAATTACCTTTCTACCAGCTGGCATCTCATCGATTATAGAAACATCCATCTCCCCAAATGCAGTAATTGCTAACGTACGCGGAATTGGGGTCGCCGTCATAAATAATACGTCCGGACTTTCACCTTTCTCTCTTAAAACTCGTCGCTGCGCTACACCAAATCGATGTTGCTCATCAGTAATAACGAGACCTAACCTATGAAAGATAACTTCATCTTGAATTAAAGCATGTGTTCCAACAAGGATATCTATTTCTCCTTGTTCTAATTTTGCCAAAATCTCTCGACGTCTTACACCTTTAACTGAACTTGTTAACAATTCAACTTTCATACCAAAGTGCGAGAACGTCTCTGCGAGCGATTGATAATGTTGTTCTGCTAAAATTTCTGTAGGAACCATTAAAGCACCTTGATAGTGTGCTAATTTCGCTGCATAAAGACCAATTGCTGCAACAACCGTTTTACCAGAACCTACATCACCTTGTAACAACCGATTCATTCGATAAGGAGATGTCATATCTTTCATAATTTCATCTACAACCCGGCGTTGCGCGCCAGTTAACGGAAACGGAAGTGCATCGATAAACTCTTGCAATTCTGCTAAAGGAATTTCTTTTTTCGTCCCTTTCGAATTTTCCCTCTCCATTTTCCGTAATGTTTGCATTTTCAACTGAAATAAGAAAAATTCCTCATATACAAAACGGCGTCGCGCTTGTTTTAAATCGTCCTGCCCTGCAGGGAAATGAAGCGCCTTGAGCGCTTCATAACGTGGCAGTAATTTATATCGACTTAGCAATCCATCAGGCAACACTTCGACTATAGAGTCTCCATACTCCTTTAATGCTTGTGCAATAAAGCGGCGCATCTGTTTTACTGTAAGTTTCCCTTTCACTGAGTATACAGGTTCAACTTCTTGTTGACGTACAACAGGTCCAAAATGAAGCTCAGATACCGCAATCGTTTGACGGTGCTGATCCCATTTACCTGTTATCGTTACAGTTTCATCTAAAGTTAACTTCTGCTTATAGTACGGTCTATTAAAACATACAGCTGTAATTAAATAACGACCGACGAGGACACGAACCGTAAGGCGCGACTTTTTCTTCCCATAATATTGCAGTAAAGGAGCACTATGAACTTTTCCCTCAACTGTTACACGTTCATCATGCTTGACTTCAGCAAGATCTTTCATCGCATAATCTTCATAACGGTACGGAAAATGTTCTAATAGATGAGAAACTGTATAAATTCCCATCTCGTGTAGTAACTCAGATGTTTCTCCTCCGATTCCCTTTACATCCGTAACAGGAACTTGTACAACTTCATTCAAGATTCTCACGCTCCGTCACATTATTTTCTTTGATACATTATCGATTAGCACGATTGACATCTGTAATCGCTCTTTTTCACCTTATATATTCTATCATAGGCATTCTAAGAGAAACTACTCAAATACCTTATAAGCAACACGAAAGAAAAGAGCCTCACTATTAGCAGCAAGGCTCTTTTTTATCTTCAATATGCTAGCCTTTTGAATAAAAACTAGTAATAAACTTCATATTACTACTTCTTATCCATTAGCAAGTAAGTAATCCATTTATTTTCAAAACGAATTTTTCTTATTCTACAGAGAAGATGAAAGAATATACCGGTTGGTTTCCAGCATGCACTTCTACTTCTGCATCTTCAAATTTCTCTTCTACAAATTCAACTAACTCAGCTACTTCTTCATCAGTTGCATCTTCACCTTGTAGAATCGTTACGATTTCAGAATCTTCATCAATAAGTGCTTCTAGTAATTGCTTCGCAGCTCCTACTTTTTCTGCATTTGTTGATACGATTTTTCCATCTGCAATACACATGAAGTCATCTTTTTGAATTGCTACACCATCAATTTCCGTATCACGTACAGCATACGTAATTTGACCAGTTTTCACATGAGATAAAGCTTCTTTCATGTTTTCTTCATTTTCTTCTAACGTTCCAACTGGATTAAATGCTAACATTGCAGCCATACCTTGAGGAACTGTTTTTGAACGAACTACAATCACTTCTTGATCCACAACTGACGCTGCTTGTTCTGCTGCCATCACGATATTCCCGTTATTCGGTAAAATAATGATTTTTTCAGCGTTCGCTTCTTCAATCGCCTTCACAATATCCTCCGTACTTGGATTCATCGTTTGGCCACCTTCGATAACTTTCGTCGCGCCAATGCTCTCAAATAAAGTTTTAATACCAGATCCCATAGCTACAGTTACGATACCGTACGGTTGCTTCTCTTTAGACTGGCTAATTGGCTCAGGCATCATAGCAGGCTCATCTAATAAAGCAGTATGCTGTTCACGCATATTCTCTACTTTAATCTTGATTAAACTACCGTAACGTTGTCCGTAGTTCATAGCGTCTCCAGGATGCTCTGCATGAATATGAACTTTTACAATTTCATCGTCAGATACAACTAATAGAGAATCCCCATAAACACTAATATCTTCACGGAATTTTTGTTCAGAGAAATTATGCTCTTTCACTTTTTCAGCCTCTAATTTCACCATGAACTCCGTACAATATCCATACTTAATATCTTCTGTACTCAATTGGCTTTGTACACTACGGTGATGTTCTGCTCGTACCATCTCATTCATAGATGGTTGGGCAGGTGCATCAGAAGAAATTGTTTCTCCTTTTAAGTCAGCTAAAAATCCTTCGTATACTACTACAAGACCTTTACCACCGCTATCTACAACGCCAACTTGTTTTAATACAGGTAATAAATCTGGCGTACGATTTAACGATGCATTCGCTTCTTTCACAACGTCTTCCATAAACAAAACAAAGTCGCGCTGTTTTTTCGCAACTGTTACTGCATATTTACCCGTTTCTCTTGCAACCGTTAAAATCGTTCCTTCAATCGGTTTCATAACCGCTTTGTAAGCCGCCTCTACTCCAGCTTCTAAAGCTGCAGCAAAATCAACTGTTGTTAATTCTTCTTTTTGTTCAATGGATTTTGAGAAACCACGGAACAACTGAGATAAAATAACTCCAGAGTTACCACGAGCTCCCATTAATAATCCTTTGGCTAAACTTACGCCGACTTTACCAGCATGTTGTGAAGGATTTGCTTTCACTTCACGTGCGCCTGAAGTCATAGATAAGTTCATGTTTGTACCGGTATCGCCATCTGGAACTGGAAATACGTTTAATGCATCAACAAGCTGAACATTATTTGTTAAATTATTCGCTCCTTGCATGATCATTTGTGATAAACGTTTTCCATCAATTTTTTGAATTGACACAGATTTTCCTCCTTAATGCACATTACAAGTTTATTACTTTAACTCCTTGTACGTAGATGTTTACAGAATCTACTGCTAGTCCTACAGTTTGATCTAATGTATATTTCACTTTCGTCTGCACGTTATGTGCTACTTCTGAAATTTTCGTACCATAGCTCACAATAATATACATATCAATATGTACTTCATCTTCGTCTTTACGAACGATAACACCTCTAGTGAAGTTTTCTTTTCGTAAAATGTCTGTTAATCCATCTTTTAACTGATTTTTTGATGCCATACCTACGATACCGTAGCAATCTACCGCGGCACCTCCAGCAATTGTTGCAATTACATCTGTACTAATATCAATTTGACCGTACTTCGTTTTAATTTCAATTGACATCTCGTTTTCCCCCTTCATAAATGGTGAAAGTGAGTTAGACTACTTTAGTTACTATCATATAATCTTTTTAAAGAAAATTCCATCGTTCTTTCTTTTCACTCTCATATTTTATGTTTTAAATCACATTTTTTATGATGAGCAAAATAGTCCATTGTTATTATACAACATGTACCACTATAATATGTCAAGCAATTTTTCTTGATTTCAGCTTTTCTTCATTGACATATAGTGTCAAGTAATTTTTCTTGATTTCTTTTTTCTACAGTGTTGCATTCTCTATTTAGTTGTGTTAAATTATAGTAGTGTTTTTAGCATCGCATAAAAGACTAACATTGAAAAATTACGTATGGTAAGGTATCAAGGGAGGGAAATATAAATGGCTCGTGTTTGTGCTATTACTGGAAGAAAAGCTCGTTCTGGTAACTCTCGTTCTCACGCAATGAACGCTACAAAACGTAAGTGGGGCGCTAACCTTCAAAAAGTTCGCGTACGCATCGACGGAAAAGTTCAACGTGTTTACGTTTCTGCTAGAGCATTAAAATCTGGCAAAATCGAACGTGTTTAATAATAAAAAAAAGAGCCACTAGGCTCTTTTTTTACTATACCAATGAAAAAAGCACCGGTAATAGGTGCTTTTTTTAATCTTTTTTGAAGGTATTTAACATGGCACGAACAATTCCACCAAGAAATTTAGGTAACTTAATTGTATAAAATCTCATGGTTTCCCTCCTAATCCCCATTACTCCACTTGTTCACTATATGATGTAAGGAGCAAAATTGTTTCTTTAATCAGTGCTTCTTATCAACATTAATATGCCAGAAGTAAATGAAAAAGTACCTTTTTCCTCAACGAGTTCATTACTAATACAAAGTGTCGATCCCCACTCTATTGTTTTATTTGTTAGAGGATACTTAAAACCAAGTAATGTAATCCCTTCCACTATTTCAGTAACCGGTACAAAAGATACATAAGGGAAATTTTTATTTTCTTCAATTATATGTGTACCCACTTTTTTTACGCTTATTTCATTTTTATTGTCTACAATGCACATTTCTATTCCTACTTCTAACCCTTTTAAAAGCATCTGTATATTTGCTAAACCGTGATCCAACCTTCCGCCGGTAGCACCAAAAATACGAATTAATGCTGGATTTTGTTTTAACGCCCAGTTAATCGCAATTTCTAAATCTGTTTGATCTTTTTCACGAGGAACAATATGTAAGTCATTTGTTTGCTGCCCCATCCATACTAATTCCTCTTCAGTAACCGAATCGTAATCTCCAAACGCAACAGTTGGAGTAATTCCGCCTTTTAATAAACGATATACTCCTCTATCAACTGCCGCCCACACTACTTTCTCATTTTCATATCGAGAAAAATCTGCACAATATTCCGCAGGACCTCCCGCTAAAATATGAATAATCATGTTTCCTTCCCCTTCTATTGTAAAAAGGCAATCTGCCATTCGGTAGATTGCCTTTTTACATATTTTTTCTCTATCCTTTATAAATAGTGAAAACCTAGTACACTAGAAGATTCACTAGGATAAAGACTCGCTCATTCATTATCCACGAATGACACGAATTGCTTCACCGCGGTCTTTTTGATTGTATACTGCTGATCCAGCTACAAGTACGTTTGCTCCCGCTTCCACACAAAGCCTTGCTGTTTCAGCGTTTACACCACCATCAACTTCAATTTCTACGTCTAGATTGCGCTCTTTAACCATTTCTGCAACTTGTTTAATTTTCGGTAATACTGAATGGATAAATTTCTGTCCGCCAAATCCAGGGTTTACTGTCATAAGTAATACCATATCGATATCCTCTAATACATGCTCAATCGTTGAAACTGGCGTATGCGGATTTAATACAACTCCCGCTTTAATGCCATGAGATTTAATTAACTGAATTGTACGATGCAGATGAGGGCACGCCTCTACATGAACAGTAATAATATCTGCTCCCGCTTTTGCGAAAGTCGGGATATAGTTATCAGGATTTTCAATCATTAAATGTACATCTAACGGTAACGATGTAATCGGGCGGATCGCCTCTACAATTAATGGTCCAATCGTAATATTTGGTACGAAATGTCCATCCATTACATCGACGTGAATGTAATCCGCTCCGCCTTTTTCTACATCTTTAATCTCTTCCCCTAATTTTGAAAAATCTGCTGATAAGATCGATGGTGCAATTTTAATCATAACTAATACCTCGGCTTTCTCTCTCTAATTTCTTCTACGAATTGTTTGTAATTCTTATAACGATATTCTGTAATCTTCCCTTCTTCAACCGCTGCCTTCACAGCACATTTCGGTTCAGAAAGATGTGTACACCCTCTAAATTTACAGTATTGGCTCACTTCTTTCAACTCTGGAAAACAATATGTAAGATCTTCTACTTCAATATCTATGAAATCAAGTGAACTAAAACCAGGTGTATCTGCAACTAGTCCGCTTCCAATCGCAATTAATTCCACGTGTCTTGTCGTATGTTTTCCGCGTCCTAAATGAGAGGAAATATCATTCGTTTTCAGTTCTAATTCTGGACGTAAAACGTTCAGCATAGAAGATTTCCCAACACCAGATTGTCCTGCAACGACAGAAACACAACCTTCTAAGAACGGTTTTAAAATATCAATACTTTCCGAAGTGTTGATAGAAGTAAATAATACATCATATCCCATCTCACGATAATCATTTGCATAAGATTCGACAGTCTCTCTCATTTTTTCATCCACTAAATCCATCTTGCTAATGCAAATAATCGGCTTAATGTTATGATATTCAATCAGCACTAAAAATCGATCTAACAGTCCCGGATTAAAATCTGGTTCTACTGCAGAGAAAACGAGAATTGCTTGATCAACATTAGCAATAGGAGGCCTAACAAGTTCATTTTTTCGATCAAATACTTCAAGCACGTATCCTTCAGTTGGATTATCTGCTTGAAAAACAACTTGGTCTCCTACCAGTGGTGTAATTTTATTTTTTCTAAACACACCACGCCCGCGACATTGTGTAATCCCTTCTTCATGCTGCACATAATAAAACCCACTTAGAGCTTTTACAATTTTTCCTTCTGGCATATAATTCTCCTTTATTTTGTATAAAGTGAAGCTGTAATTAAAATTATTAAATAATGATTTCAAAACCCGCCATATATACAAGTTATTATATTTAACCTACCATCAAATTTAAAATATTATTTATAACAGTATCACTTTTATAGCTTTTTGAATCATATATTTTTGCCTGTTATACAGTCCACTATTTGTAGAGAGCATAACAGGCAAGAGTCATACATTCCATCTTCTTCAAAAAGAAAATAGAATTCATTATTATTGAGTTGGATATGGTACTTCTTTATCAATAATCGTTACACCATCTCGTACAATTTTATAATGTCCTTTTGTACCTTCTTGAATTATAAATTCTAAAGAAATAGTTGCCGACTCTGAAATTGTTCTAGTTTCGATTGGTCTATCCATTTTTTGTTGCATGTCTTCTTTATAAATTTCTATCGTTTGCGGTTTTTTCTCACCTATTATAGAAGACTCATAAGGAATAGAAATATTATCCACTTTTACTGTTTTCGTTACTTTCGGCTTAGGGCCCTCTGAGATGATAATAGTCACTTTATCTCCTTCTTTTAACGGTGTTCCTGGTTTTGGAGATTGGGAAATTACAAGTCCTTTATCAACAGTATCGGAATACTCTCGTTTTATATCTGGAGTTAGTTTTCTCTCATTCAAATAACCATTTATGCTATTTTCAGTCCATCCTGAAAAATCACCTGGTCTAATTTGATATGGGCCTTTACTTACCCAAATTTTCAGTTCTTGTTCCGCTTCTACTACCATTTGATCCGGCGTCGGAATTTGCTCAACGATTTCACCTTTTGGCCTATCATTTTCAATATAATTTATTGTAACTTGTTTATATTTTTCTTCTAATTCATTCCTTATACTCTCAAAATCTTTTCCTGTGAGATCACTCATCTTATTTTTCTTTTTTCCACCTGATTGATAGATAGTAATTTTAGAGTTTTCTTTCACAACTCTTCCTGCTACAGGGTCTGTTTTTATCACATCACCTGCTTCCACATCATCTGTATATACAATATTAGGCTCCGTCACTTCAAAACCCTTTTCAACTAATGTATTTACTGCAGTCGTGTATTTCATACCAGCTACATCAGGGACTTTTACATCTTTTGGAATAAAGAATCCTGGAATAACAGTAAGCGCTAACGTTATTCCAATCGCTAAAAGTAAAAATGTTGTAATTAAAACTTTGAGCCATTTATTACTTCGTTTTTTCTTCTTATTTAATTCTGCTTCTTCGTTCCTTGTCTGTTCATCCACTTTACTTCCTTTTAAAACAATTGTTTCATCAGTTACATTTTCGAATAATTGTTCTTGTTGAATAATCGGGATCGCTTTTGTCGCTTCCATATCTTCCGGTATGTAAAATGGCTGCTCATTTATCCTCTCTGGATATAGTGCAGTTTCAATATCTCGTTTCATCGCATTGGCAGATTGATATCGATGAAACGGATCTTTTGCAGTTGCCTTCAATATAATATTTTCCACACTTTGTGGAATATTTTCATTCCATCTTTTTGGAGACGGAATTTCACTTTGTAAATGCTTCAAAGCTATAGCAACAGCAGATTCGCCAGAAAACGGTTGTCTTCCTGTTAACAACTCAAACATAACAATCCCTAGCGAATAAATATCTGATTGTTTATTTGCTATCCCGCCGCGCGCTTGTTCTGGTGATAAGTAATGCACCGAACCGAGTACCGAATTTGTATGTGTAATTGTTGTTGCACTTGTAGCTGTCGCAATTCCAAAATCTGTTACTTTTATTACTCCATCAGTTCGAATTAATATGTTGTGCGGTTTTATATCACGGTGCACAATTTCAAAATGATGGGCGTGTGCCATGGCGGATGTTAACTGCTCCATAATATCAAGAGCTTCTCCTATAGGTAACATCCCTCGCTCGATTATGTATTGTTTCAATGTTTGTCCTGGTACATACTCCATTACAAGATAATATATACCATCTTCTTCTCCGACATCATACATATTCACAATATTTGGATGCGACAACGTTGTAACAGACTGCGCTTCTCGATGGAAACGTTTAATAAACTCTTCGTTATTTGAATAGTCGAGTCTTAATATTTTTACCGCTACATCCCGGCCCAGTATTTCATCATGAGCTAAATACACATTGGCCATTCCACCGCCACCAATCATTTTCAGTAGCTTATAACGGTCATTTAAGCGTTTTCCAATCAGCACGTTGCACTTCACCTACTTTCGTTTGTCGAACCCGCATAATCAATGAGAACAAGGGTGATATTATCTTCCCCGCCACGATCATTCGCCAATTGAATGAGACGTTGTCCCTTAGCTTCTAGCTGTTCATTTAACTGTAAAATTTGTTGCATATTAGCAATAGAAACTTTGTTAGATAATCCATCAGAGCAAAGAAGTAACTGATCATCTTCCTCAAGTACCAATGTTTTAACATCTAATCCGACTGTTTCTTCTGTTCCTAATGCTCTTAACAAAACATTCTTTTTCGGATGATATTCTGCGTCTTCTTTTGAAATTTCACCATGTCTCACAAGTTCATTGACAAGTGAATGATCTTCCGTTACAAGCGAGATTTTCCCCTCTGATATCATATAACAACGACTATCTCCTATATGACCTATCGTCACAAAGTTTGGTGTACAAATCGCTATTATAAGTGTTGTTCCCATGCCATTACATTCTACATGTTGCTTAGAGTATTCATATATACGCTCATTAATAATCCCAACACTAGTATGTAACCACTCTTCTACTTTTTTTGGCTCATTCATATTATGTGTTTGCTTCCAATAATCATGGAATAATTGAATGGTCATCGAGCTAGCTACATCACCAGCTCGATGACCTCCCATTCCATCTGCTACTACCGCTAAAATATTTCCATCTAAATTGTGAAAAACTCCTGCACTATCTTCATTATGTTGACGAACTTTTCCTTTATCTGATAGAAACACGGCTTTCATCTCGTCACCTCGTCTCTTCTTTGCGCTCCTTCGCACGCAACTGACCGCAGGCTGCATCAATATCATGACCTTGTTCACGGCGAATCGTTACATTTACTCCACGATCTTTTAACGTTTTTTCAAATAAGAAAATTTGTTCACGTGGCGTACGTACATAATCACGTTCAGGTACGTAGTTTACCGGAATTAAGTTTACATGACATTTTACACCTTTTAAGAGCGCAGCAAGCTCTTCAGCGTGCTCAACTTGGTCATTTTCTCCTCCAAATAGTCCATATTCAAAAGTAATACGACGCCCTGTTCTATTTACATAGTATTTAATAGCTTCCATTAAATCAGGAAGCTTATAAGCACGGTTAATCGGCATTAATTTTGAACGTAATTCTGAGTTTGGAGCATGCAGTGAAATCGCAAAATTAATTTGTAAGTCTTCTTCAGCGAACTTATAAATTTTCGGGATAATTCCACTTGTCGAAACTGTCATATGTCTCGCACCAATATGAAGTCCTTTTTCATGGTTAATGATGCGTAAGAATCCCATTAAATTATCGTAGTTATCAAATGGCTCTCCAATTCCCATAACAACAAGAGAACTTACACGCTCTTCTGATTCATCAAGTGCACGCTGAACTTCTACTACTTGTGCTACAATTTCTCCAGCTTCTAGGTTTCGTTTTAAACCACCAAGCGTTGAAGCACAGAACGTACATCCAATACGACAACCTACTTGCGTTGTTACACAAATTGAATTTCCATATTCATGTCGCATTAATACCGTTTCAATAGAGTATCCATCGTATAGCTGGAATAAGAATTTAATTGTTCCATCTGAAGACGTTTGTTTTACTAACGTGTTTAAAGTAGTAATATCAAAGGAATTCGACAATTTATCACGCAATCCTTTAGAAAGGTTTGACATATCCTCATAATTTTTTACACGTTTTTTATATAGCCAGTCAAAAATTTGTCCAGCACGGAACTTCGGCTCTCCTTGCTCTTTTAACCAATCTTGCATTTCATGAAGTTGTAAAGAGTAAATTGATGGTTTTTTCGTTTCTAAATTTTTCTTTTGTTTTCTCACAGTCGTTTCCACGATGCTACACCTTCTTCCTTAAACAAGCAATATAAAAGCCATCTGTTGCAAAATAATGCGGTAAAATTTGTACTTGACCTTCATCAATATACGGACTTAGCTTTTCTGGCATACGCTCTTTTATCGTAGTATCCCACTCAAATTCAGGATGCTCTTGTAAAAATCGCTCTATTACTTGTTCATTTTCTATTTTCTCAATTGTGCACGTACTATAAACAAGGCGACCACCTTGTTTTAATAACGGTGCGATTTTTTCTAGTATTGCAAGTTGAATCATCGATAATCTTTCACTATCGCCTTTATCTTTACCTAACTTAATATCAGGCTTACGTCTAATTACACCAAATCCAGAACATGGTGCATCTACTAATATTTTATCAAACGTTTCATTCGCAAATTGTTCTTGCACTTTTCTAGCATCTAGTGCTTTTGTTTCGACATTTTCTAGACCAAGTCGCTCTGCTTGTTGTTTAATTAAACGTACTTTGTGTGCATGTAAATCAAGAGACATAACTTGACCTGTTCCTTTTAATCGCTCTGCAATGTGCGTTGTTTTTCCGCCCGGAGCAGCACAACTATCAAGAACTACATCTCCCTCATTCGGTTCTAAAGCACGTGCTACAAGCATAGAGCTTTCATCTTGAATAGAAAGAAAACCTTTTTTGAACGCATCTGTATGCGCTACATTCCCTCTTTCAATTTGAATTGCATCCTCTGATAAATCGCCGCGCTTCGCTTCTATACCTTCACTAGCCAACAACTCAATTGCTTCTTCTACTGTTATTTTATCAACATTTACACGTGCTGTTGGTACAGGTGGTAACATGTTCACTTCACACATTTTCGCTGCTGTCTCTAAATCATATTCAGAAGCCCAGTCTTGAACAAGCCACATTGGATGACTTGTTGCAATTGCCAAACGTTCTACTGGATCCTTGATTTCATCTAAAGAAGGTATCCCTTCTCTCTGAATCGAACGCAATACACCGTTTACCATACCAGCAATCCCTTTATGCCCACGACGCTTTGCAATCTCAACCGCTTCATGAATGGCCGCTCTTTCTGGCACTCGGTCTAAATAGATCATTTGATATAAAGATAGACGAAGCAATACTCTTACCCACGCCTCAACCTTCTTTTTTAAAAAAGGCTGTAAATAATAATCTAATGTGTCACGACGTTGAATCGTTCCATATACAATTTCAGTTAATAAACCAATATCTTTTCTATCAATTGCATTTTTTTCAATTAGATTATTTAAAAGTAAGTTACTGTATGCACCACTTTTTTCTACTTGAATTAAACCATCAAGAGCTAATTCACGAACATTTTTTCTCATGCATTTTCTCCTAACTTCGTTCCAATTTCAGGTTTTGTGCCACGTAAAAACTGCGAACAACTCATACGCTTTTTACCAGAAGGTTGTAACTCAGTAACTTTAACACCTGTTTCATTACCAGTTGCTACAATAAAACCATCTTCTTCAATCGCAACAATCGTACCTGCTTCAGCTGATTTCGTTACAGGTACTTTTTCTCCCCACCATACTTTAACAACTTGTCCTGCTAAAGTTGTATAAGCGACTGGCCATGGATTCAATCCGCGAATGTGATTGTATACTTCTTCACCTGTTTTTGTCCAATCAATCTTCTCTTGCTCACGTTTTATATTATATGCAAACGTTACTTCTTCTTCGTTTTGTTTAATTGGTTCTAACTTACCTTGAATTAATAAAGGTACTGTTTTAGATAGAAGGTGCGCCCCTGCCTCGCTTAACTTATCGAATAAAGAGCCTGTCGTTTCACGCTCTTCAATTTCCACTTCTACTTGCGTTAAGATATCACCAGCATCCAATTTCTCTACCATATACATAATTGTAATACCCGTTTTTTCTTTCCCTTCCATAATTGCATAATGGATTGGTGCACCACCACGAAGTTCAGGAAGTAAAGAAGCGTGGACGTTTATACATCCATACTTCGGTGCTTCTAAAATTTCATTTGGTACAATCTGACCAAACGCAGCTGTTACAATTAAATCTGGCTCTAATGCCAATACTTTTTCATATTCGTCTTTTTCACGAATTCTTAACGGCTGTAACACCGGAATACCATGTTTTTCCGCTTCAACTTTAACAGGTGTAGGTGTTAATACTTTTTTTCTACCTACAGGACGATCGGGTTGCGTCACTACACCAATTACATCATAGCCATCTTCGATAAGACGACGAAGCACCGGCACTGAAAAGTCCGGTGTTCCCATAAATACTACTTTTATCATTTAAAAACCGCTCCTTTTAATACCTATTCTAATTCGTTTTCCTCATAATATCTTGTCACTTTCGATGTAAATAACACACCGTGTAAATGATCGATTTCATGTTGAATTGCACGCGCTAAAAATCCTTCTGCTTCTAGTAAAAATACTTTACCTCGGCGATTTTGAGCACGTACTTTAATATAATCCGCACGTTCCACTTCACCATAAAGTCCCGGGAAGCTTAAACAGCCTTCGGGACCTACTTGTTCACCACGTTTTTCTAGTATCACTGGATTGATTAACTCGATTTTCCCCGTATCATCACCGATATCAACTACCGCTACTTGCAAGCTTACACCTACTTGAGGCGCAGCTAAACCGACTCCGTCCGCAATTAACATTGTTTCATGCATATCTTTCAACAATTTCACTAACTTTTTATCAAAGTTAATTACTCTTTCACATGGTGTTTCTAACACTTCATTTGGATGCTTTACTATTTCTAAAACTGCCATATTTCCCTCCGCTACATTAACATTGTTGGATTAAAATCAATTGAGATTTGTAGCTCTTTTTGCATTTCTGCTTGATAATGTTTATTTACCATTTTGAGCACGTTCTTTAAGTTTGGTTCCCGTTTGTATTTTATCATGCATTGATAACGATATCTATCTTTTATCCTTGGAATTGCTGAAGCAACCGGTCCTAACACCATCGTTTGCTGCGAGCAATGCGATCGTAAATGACCGACAATTTTTTCCGTCACTTGCACTGCCTTTAATAATTCCGGATGAGATACCGTTACAAGTACAACATAGTAATAAGGTGGATATTGTCTTGTTCGTCTCATTTGCATTTCTTGGTCAAAAAACACATCATATTGTTGGTTCTTTGCTAACTCTATACTGTAATGTTCTGGCGTATAGGTTTGAATTATAACTTCCCCTGGTAATTCATGTCGGCCCGCTCGTCCACTTACTTGCGTCAACAACTGATACGTCTTTTCACTCGCTCGAAAATCAGGTAAGTGAAGCATCGTATCTGCAGTTAAAACCCCGACAAGCGTTACTTTAGGAAAATCTAATCCTTTCGCTATCATTTGTGTTCCAAGTAATATATCTGCTTTTTCTTCCCCAAATGCCTTTAATAATTTTTCATGCATTCCTTTGCGACTTGTCGTATCTACATCCATTCGAATGACTCGTGCCTCTGGAAATAGTTTTGTAATTTCTTCTTCTACCTTTTGTGTACCTGTACCAAAGAAACGAATATATGTACTTTGACAAGCAGGACACGCATTCGGCATATTCTCTTCGTAACTGCAATAATGACATTTTAAACGATGATTCATTTTATGATATGTCAGCGAGATATCACAATGCGGACATTGTACAACATACCCACAATCACGGCACATAACAAATGTAGAATGACCTCTTCTATTTAAAAAGAGCACCATTTGTTCTCTCTTTTCTAATCGATCTGCTATTTTTTCATGCAGTGCCTTCGAAAACATGGAACGATTTCCATCACGAAGTTCCTCACGCATATCAACAATCTCTACTGTCGGTAAGGCTTGTTCGTTCATACGTTTTTCCATCGTTAGTAATTCATACACACCTTTTTTCGCTCTTGCAAACGATTCAAGTGTCGGTGTTGCACTACCAAGAATGATAGGACATTTATGATATTGTCCCCTCCACACAGCTACATCCCTTGCATGATACCTCGGATTATCTTCTTGCTTATAGCTCGATTCATGCTCCTCATCAATAATAATAATCCCTAAATTTTCAAAAGGAGCAAATACAGCTGAACGTGCACCAACTACAACTTTCACTTCTTTTCTTAAAATCTTACGCCATTCATCATATTTTTCTCCAACAGACAGCGCACTATGAAGAACCGCAACTTGCGAGCCAAATCTACCTTTAAAACGATCTACCATTTGAGGCGTTAGTGCAATTTCAGGAACAAGCACAATAGCTTCTTTCCCTTTCTCGAGCACCGCCGCTATAGATTGTAAATATACTTCTGTTTTTCCACTTCCTGTAACACCATATAGTAAAAATGGATTGTAAGTTTCATTTGTAATTGATGATAAGATTGGTGCAATAACTTGCTTTTGTTCCTGCGTAAGTGGGAATGGTTTCGTTTGTTCAAAATTATCATCGTCATACGGATTCCGATATACTTCCACATACTTTTCTGAGATTAGCCCTTTTTTAACAAGTGCTTTAATCGGAGCATCTGTTATTTGCAACTCTTCTGTTATCACTTTCAACGGCACACTTTTATAATTTTCCACAAAATAATAGAGTACATCTTGTTGTTTTTTGCTTTTCAGTTCAAATGCTGCTAATTCTAATTTATCTTCTGGCAACTCTGGTTGAACGACTCTTTGTTTCTTCTTTTGCACTTTATCTTTTACCTGATAAACAACTTCAATCGTGCCATTTTTAATTTCTTGTTGAATCGTGCGGTATAGATGTGGCTGCGTCTCAATAACTTCCCAATCTATCGCTTCTTTGTCCTGAAATAAAAACATTAGTTCAGGTGCTACTTCTTCTTGTTTACGCAGTTGTAGACGCTTTTTATACGTCGCTTTTATCGCCGTTGGAAGCATGACTTGAAAAGCTGAAATCATATAACATAACGTCTCGCTTGTAAGCCAATATCCAAGCTTTAATAATTCCTCGTTTAAAACCGGTGTTACATCTAATATTTCATGGATTGTCTTTAACTTCTTACTTTCTACTTCAGCCGAATCTTTGATCCCAATAATAAAGCCTTGCAATTTTCTTGGGCCAAATGGAACTACTACACGCATGCCTGTCTGGACAATATCTTCCCACTTTTTAGGGATAATATAATCAAATGGTCGATCTGTCTGACGTGCAGGTACATCAACAATTACACTTGCAAATTTCATAGACGACCATCTTCTAACATCATTTCAATTTGCTTTAATATTTCACGAGCAACCTCTTTCTTCGTTAAAAGTGGCAACTCTATAACTTCTCCATCTTTTCTATACATTGTTACAATGTTCGTATCAGTGCCAAATCCAGCTCCTTGTGCCTTTACATCGTTCGCAACAATCATATTCGCATTTTTCTCACGTAATTTTTTTGTTGCATATTCCTCTACGTTTGTCGTTTCAGCCGCAAAACCGATAAGTAACTGTTTGTCCTTCATCTCACCTAACGTTTTTAAAATATCTACTGTTCTCTCGAGTTCGATTACAGCATCACCATTTTTCTTTTTCATTTTATTATCATGAACATATTTTGGGCGATAATCTGCAACTGCTGCTGTTTTAATGACAACATCTACGTTTTGATAATGGTGCAAAACTACTTCTAACATATCTTGTGCAGATTCCACTTGTACCGTATTTACATGTAATGGTGGGTTTAATGCTGTCGGTCCCGAAACAAGTATGACATCAGCACCTAAGTTCGCTGCCACTTCCGCAATTGCATATCCCATTTTCCCAGAAGAAAAATTGGTCATAAAACGCACTGGATCAATCTTTTCACGAGTTGGGCCAGCAGTTATTAATATTTTTTTTCCTTGCAATGGTTTTTTTGCTGAAAAAGCCTCTTCTAACCGTGCAATAATTGCTTCAGGTTCTTCTAGCCTTCCCTTGGCTACATAACCACACGCTAAAAAACCTTCTCCAGGCTCAATAAATGTATATCCTAACGTTTTTAACGTCATCATGTTTTTTTGAACAATTTTATTTTCATACATATGCACATTCATAGCAGGTGCAATCCACACTGGAGCTGTAGTAGCTAACAAAGTAGTTGTAATCATATCGTCTGCAATACCGCCAGCTAACTTCCCAATACAATTGGCAGTAGCAGGTGCAACAAGTACTACATCTGCCCAATCTGCTAAATCTATATGTGCAATAACAGCTGAGTCTTTCTCATCGAATGTATCTGTATATACGTCATGGCGAGAAAGTGCTTGAAATGTAAGAGGTGTAACAAACTTCATTGCCGACTCACTCATCATTACTTTTACAATAGCACCAGCTTGTGTCAATTTACTAGTTAACGCAGCCGCTTTAAAGACCGCAATGCCTCCTGTTACACATAGAAGTATCTTTTTCCCTTTTAGCATATGGCTCGTCCTCTTTCTTTTTCAAACTTATAATACTGAATCAGAATTCCCAGCTCGTCAGTACCAATATGTCTTCCCTATCGTAAAAAAATAACAACCTACTTGTAAATAGGTTGTTACCGTTACATAGAAAATTATAAAGTCTATGTTTTAATTTGTCGAAAAGAATGTCTTAATCGATGATTTTGTCTTCGCTTGGTACATATTTTAATACTTCTGCATCGATTTCTTCTAATGATTTACCTACACATTTATGAGAAACAGGTTGCTCAATAACACAATTGTTCGCAAGTTGCATTTCACGCGCACGTTTTGCAGCTACTGTTACAAGTGTATATTTAGAATCGATTTTTGTTAATAATGAATCAATTGATGGATTTAACATAATTATAGACCCTCCGTCATTTCTTTATAATATTTTGCTACTCTTTCGCGGCGGCAATGTTCACCAACCACAATTGCTTTAATTCTTTCACAAGCTAATTCAACTTGATCGTTTTCTACAACATAGTCGTAAGCGTCCATCATTTCGATTTCTTCTTTCGCTACCGTTAAACGATTTTCAATAACATCTTCAGTTTCTGTACCACGGCCGACAATTCGGTTCTTTAGTTCAGATAAACTTGGAGGTGCTAAGAAAATAAATACACCTTCTGGGAAAGCTTTCTTAACTTGAATTGCTCCTTGCACTTCAATTTCTAAGAATACATCTTTTCCTTCTTGTAATGTTTTTTCAACATAGTCAATCGGTGTTCCGTAATAATTACCTACGAACTCAGCCCACTCAAGTAATTTTTCATTACGAATCATTTCCTCAAATTCTTCTCTCTCTTTAAAGAAATAATCCACACCATCTACTTCTCCTTCACGTGGCTTACGTGTCGTTACTGAAATGGAGTACTGAAAACGTGTATCCTCATGACTAAACAGCTCTTTTCGAACCGTTCCTTTACCAACCCCAGAAGGTCCTGAAAGAACGATGAGCAATCCTCTTCTACTTCTCATAAATATGTAAAACCTACCCTTCCTCACTTAAATCTTCTTTATTATTCAAACGATGTGCAATCGTCTCTGGCTGAATTGGACTTAATACTACATGCCCATCATCCATAACAATAACCGCCCTTGTTTTTCTCCCATACGTAGCATCAAGTAAAGCATTATGTTCGCGTGCTTCCTGTACTGTCCGTTTAATAGGAGCTGACTCCGGACTTACAATAGCAATAATTCGATGAGCGGATACAATATTTCCGTATCCAATATTTAAAAACCGCATGGCCATAGTTTGCGCCTCCTAGTAAGTCTATCCGATTTCTCCACCACGTATAACTTTATATATTTTTTGAAAGCTACTCAATATTTTGTACTTGTTCACGAATTTTTTCAAGGTTATTTTTCATTTCTACAACATATTTTGAAATTGTTAAGTCATTTGCCTTAGAACCAATCGTATTAATTTCTCTATGCATCTCTTGAACGATGAAATCCATTTTCCTTCCAACAGGCTCTTCTAGCTGCAGTGTTTCACGAAATTGCTCTAAATGACTTTGCAAACGGACTAACTCTTCGTGAATATCACAACGCTCAGCAAAGATTGCAACTTCTGTGAGCAATCTTTGTTCATCTAACTCTTGATTATGTAATTCTTTTAAGCGATTTTCTAATCGTTCACGATATTTTTGTGTAACAATTGGTGCATGCGGAATAATTGCATTTACACAATTGTGAATCTCTTGTAAACGATACGCTATATCTTTATGTAATCGTTCTCCTTCGCCATCTCTCATCGTTTTTAACATATGAGCAGCTTGGCGAACAGCCTCATATAAACTGTTCTCAAATTGTTCATTTACATTTTCTGCTTCTTCAATCGCTGTTACTTCTGGCATTGCCATTAATTGCTGAAGTGTAACAGAATCTTGTAATTGAAATTTTCCTTTTATATCTTCCATGAGCGATTGGTACTGCTCAAGAAGCGACCAATTCACACTTAATTTTCTTTCAACAAGCCCTTCACCCGTTATACTAATAGACACTTCAATACGTCCACGTCGAACTTGCTCTGCAATTATTTTACGGATTTTGTCTTCGAATACCATCATTTGCTTCGGAAGTCGAATACTCATCTCTAGAAAACGGTGGTTCACCGATTTCATTTCTACTGTAATTTGAAAAGTATCATTTTCTACTTTTGACCTTCCAAATCCTGTCATACTACAAATCATTTTTTATCACATCCAAGCCATGAAATAACTCAATGAAAAAGGTAATAGAGACAAGGCTCTACTACCTTCTGTAAATTATATCACATTTTCATATCATTGACTATTTCAAGTTTAATCCCTTCTTATATAATACTGGCTTTTCCTTCTTCCCCTTTTTCCCTGTTAATAAAGAACCTACTAATAAGAAGGTCGGAATTGATGACAAACCTCCAATTAACAACCAATCTCTCGCTTGTATTGGCATTGTACTAAAGATCGGTTGTAGCGGTGGGTAATATATAACCACTAACATTAACAGTAAAGAAATGATAACCGCTCCTACTAAATATACATTCCCAAACGGATTACGGTGGAAGATAGAATGTTCACTTCGGCAATCAAATACATGAATAAGTTGTGCAAGTACTAACGTCGCAAACGCCACAGTTTGTGCATATTTCAGCTCATTTGGGTGTTGATTATATGCAATAATAAACGCCACTAACGTCACTGCTCCAATTAGAAAACCACGGCTTATAATTTTCCATGCAAGCCCTCTAGCAAATACCCCTTCTTTCGGATGACGCGGCGTTCTCTTCATCACGTCCCCTTCCGCCTTATCCAATCCTAATGCCATCGCCGGTAAACCGTCAGTAACTAAGTTCACCCATAAAATTTGAATGGGAACCATTGGCAGCGGTAATGCAAGTAACATTGCAAATAACATGACTAAAATTTCTCCTACGTTCGATGCTAATAAATAACGAATAAACTTACGTATATTCTCGTATATATTTCTACCTTCTTTAATTGCTGATTTAATCGTAGCAAAATTGTCATCCAGCAATACAAGGGAAGAAGCTTCTTTCGCAACGTCTGTCCCTGTAATTCCCATCGCTATTCCAATATCCGCTGTTTTTATAGCTGGAGCATCGTTCACACCATCACCTGTCATCGCTACTATATGCCCTTTATTTTGCAACGCTTTAACAATTTTCAATTTATGTTCTGGTGATACACGAGCGAATACATACGTATCTTCTACAACATTTTCTAATTCTTCTACATCCATATTTGCAAGTTCTATCCCTTCAACAACACGTCCACCTGGTGGTAAAACCCCTAATTGTTCTGCAATCGCCATTGCAGTCACTTTATGGTCCCCTGTAATCATAACTGTTCGAATACCAGCTTCTCTGCACTCTTTTACAGCCTGCTCTACCTCTAGTCTTGGCGGATCAATCATTCCTTGTATCCCAACCAACATAAAATCTTTTTCAACGTCTCTTTCATGTTCAATAGAATCTGTTACTTTTAAAGGCTTAAAGGCAACTGCAATTGTTCGAAGAGCTTGACTACCTAAGCTATGAATAGCCGCCTGTACTTCTTTTCTATACAACTCACTTAACGGTTGTTGCTTATCCCCCCACAAAATTGTTTGGCTCATTTGCAAGAGGACATCTGGTGCTCCCTTCGTAACAAGAAACTTTTTCCCTTCTCTATCTCGCACAATAACACTCATCATTTTTCGAGTTGAATCAAACGGAAACTCACGAATAATTTCAAATTTCCCTTTCAGTGCCTCACGCGTTATCCCCGCTTTCATTGCTGCAGCTACAAGCGCTCCCTCAGTTGGATCTCCATCTAATACATACGCCTTTTTCTTTTGAATAATATTTGCGTTATTACATAGTGAACCAAATGTAAGTAGTTGATAAAGCGCTTTCGTCTTAGCTGGATTAATTTCTTTTTCACCTTTTACAAAAGAGCCATTAGGTTCATACCCTTGGCCTGTTACTTTCCACAACTCTCCACCTGACCACATATGTGTTACCATCATTTTGTTTTGCGTCATCGTTCCTGTTTTATCAGAGCATATAACGGAAGCACAACCTAACGTTTCTACTGCTGGCAACTTCCTTACAATTGCTCTCTTTTTAATCATACGCTGTACACCAAGCGATAAAGCTACTGTAACGATTGCTGGTAATCCTTCTGGAATAGCAGCAACAGCTAACGACACGCCAGCTAAAAACATATGATACACTTCATTCCCTTGATACACACCGGCTAATACGACAAGCGCTGTCAAAACAAGAGCCACTATAATTAATATTTTTCCAAGTTGCTCTAATCTTCTTTGCAGTGGTGTTTCCATTTGCTCTGCATTTTGTAACATATTTGCAATTTGGCCCATCGCTGTATTCATACCCGTTGCTACAACGACTCCTGTTCCAGCTCCTCGTGTAATCATCGTACCCATAAAAGCCATATTTTTTTGATCACCAATTGAAACATCTTGCCCTTGCAATGCTTCTACTTTTTTCTGCACCGGTACTGACTCTCCTGTCAAAGCTGATTCTTCGATATATAAACTCGATGCCTCAACAAGACGTACATCAGCACCAATTCGATCGCCACTAGAAAATTTAATAACATCACCTAAAACGAGTGCTTTAGACGGTGCCTTTATCCACTTTCCATTCCGCATTACAGTAACTTGCGGGGCGGCTAGCTCTTTTAAAGCTTCCAATGACTTTTCAGCCTTTCTTTCTTGGAAAAAGCCGAGAATACCGTTGATAATCACAATTGCAACAATCGCAATCGAATCAATGTATTCCCCTAAAAAAGCCGAAACGATTGTTGCACCAAACAAAACAAGTACCATGAAATCTTTAAATTGCGCTAAAAAGACCATTAGTGCAGAAGGCCTTTTCGCTTCATCTAATTCATTTGTACCAAATTTCTTTATTCGCCCTTCTGCTTCTTTCTCTGTCAATCCAACCTTCACATTTGTATTCGTTCTTTCTTCCACTTCATGTGCGCGCATTCCATACCAGTTCATCCTGCTATCGACCTCCTCATTCCAGACATACTCTATTGAAAGCTTATTCAGCCTCGTCCAAAAAAATGCTATAATTAACTTTTAGTTAGAAAGGAGTGTTTTTATGGCATTCGATGGATTATTTACAAGAGCAATTACACATGAAATTGCAAATTCTCTTTACACGGGGAGAATTTCAAAAATATATCAACCTTCAAAATATGAGATTTTATTACATATTCGAGCAAACGGAAAAAATCAAAAACTGATTCTTTCCGCTCATCCGACATATGCACGTTTACACTTAACAAATCAAAATTACGATTCACCTGCACTTCCACCAATGTTTTGCATGCTTCTTCGTAAGCATTTAGAAGGTGGATTCATTGAAAAAATTGAACAAATTGATTTAGAGCGTATTATTCAAATTACTGTGCGAAGCAGAAATGAAATTGGTGATGAATCACTAAAAACATTAGTAATTGAAATAATGGGACGACATAGTAACATCATTTTAGTAGACACAAAAACAAACAATATTTTAGATAGCTTAAAACACGTTTCTTTAGCGGTAAACCGACATCGAACGGTATATGCTGGAGCGGAGTATATTGCACCACCAGCACAACATAAAATTAACCCACTTCAGATTGAAACAAATGATGAATTTATTAGACCGCTAGACTTTCTATCTGGAAACATGGATAAACAGCTTGTCGGCACCTTTACGGGAATATCACCATTATTCGCAAAAGAAGTAGTGAAAAAAGCTGGTATGGTAAATGAAAAAGCATTAGCAGACGCATTTTTCTCCATACAAAAACCATTATTAACTCATACATATTCACCAACGATGACTACTTCAAATGGGAAAGAATTCTTCTACCTTTTCCCTCTTGCACACTTGCAAGGGACAGACAAGACGTTCTCATCTGTTAGTGAATTGCTAGACCGTTTCTTTTTCGGAAAAGCAGAGCGCGACCGTGTAAAACAACAAGCTTATGATTTAGAGCGCTTTATGCAAAACGAAAAAAATAAAAATGAGAAAAAACTCATTAAACTACAAAAAACATTACAAGATGCTGGAAAAGCAGATAAATATCAACTATTTGGCGAACTACTTACAGCCAATATGTACGCTCTGAAAAAAGGTGATAAAGATATTGAAGTCGTTAACTATTACGATGAAAATGGCGGAACTGTAAAGATCACATTAGATCCTTTAAAAACGCCTTCTGACAATGCACAACGCTATTTCCAAAAGTATCAAAAGGCAAAAAATTCAGTTGTTGTTGTAGAAGAACAAATCGCAAAAACAAATGAAGAAATTCTTTACTTTGATAGCTTACTTCAACAAATGGAAGCTGCTTCTTCAAAAGATATTGAAGAAATTCGCGAGGAATTAGCTGAAGAAGGTTATATGCGCAATCGTAAAACGAAAAACGCAAAGAAAAAGCCTACTAAACCATTATTAGATAAATATTTAGCAAGTGATGGCACAGAGATTTTCGTTGGTAAAAACAATAAACAAAACGATTATTTAACAACGAAATTTGCTCGCCGTGATGAAATTTGGTTACATACGAAAGACATACCTGGTTCTCACGTTGTCATTCGTTCTTTAGAGCCTGCTGAAGAAACTTTACTAGAAGCTGCCAAGATTGCTGCCTATTACAGTAAAGCAAAAGAGTCTAGCTCTGTACCTGTTGATTTCACCAAAATACGCCATGTCAAAAAACCGAGTGGTGCAAAACTTGGTTTTGTTACGTATGACAATCAGCAAACTGTTTATGTAACACCAGATGCTGATACTGTAATGAAATTAAAAGCGTAAATACAAAAATGCGTTGCTTTTAAGCAACGCATTTTTTATATGTTTTCAATTTAGTTGCTATATCCATTCCATATTGTCAAAAAAATTGACAGCTTCATTTCATATTTGTATAAATTTTTTTACACCATGTAAATAACGTACAACTGCAATTCCAATCAATATTTTTTCATCCCCTGCTATTTATTGAAGTAATTTGGATTTTATGAACAAACCGTCTCCCACAAATTGCAGACTATTTTTTTATCTCCCCTAAAATATATGTTGTCCCTACTATCTTTTCTTCAAATATATATTTTGGCACACTATTTGCTTTATTCAATACTGTGAATAGGGGGAATTAACATGACTTCAAAAATTAATAAAATCCAAAATCAACTACAAAACTACGAAATTGACGGATTGCTTATTACAAAAAAAGAAAACCGCCAATATGCAACTGGCTTTACAGGTAGCGCTGGCGTCGTCTTACTCTCTGCGGATAAGGCTGTTTTTATAACTGATTTTCGCTATGTAGATCAAGCGAAATCACAAATAAAAGATGCTGAAATTATTATGCATCAAGGAAATTTAGAAAAAGAAATTGCAAATCAAGTATCGAAATTAAACATTCAAAAACTCGGAATTGAAGAAAACAACATGACATTGCAACAATATAAAAACTTACAAAAATACGTACATGTAGAAATGGTTCAAGTGTGCGAAATTATCGAAAATATTCGTATCATTAAAGACACGCCTGAAATAGAAACAATGAAAATCGCAGCTAATATCGCGGACGAGGCATTTCACCACATCCTTACGTTTTTAAAAACGGGAATAAGTGAAAATGATGTACGAGATGAGTTAGAGTTTTTCATGCGAAAAAAAGGGGCTACATCCTCTTCATTTCAAATTATTGTAGCTTCTGGCGTTCGCTCTTCTCTTCCTCATGGAGTTGCATCAAATAAAATAATCGAACGAGGCGACGTCGTTACATTAGATTTCGGTGCACTTTACGATGGATATTGTTCTGATATAACTCGTACTGTAGCAATCGGGGAACCATCAGAAGAATTCAAAAAAATATACAGTGTTGTCCTAGAAGCGTTAAAACGTGGGACTGAAGCAATTAAGCCTGGAGAAACCGCGAAGAGTATCGATGATATAACGAGAGATTACATTACAGAACATGGATATGGTCAATATTTTGGACACTCTACCGGTCATGGTCTTGGGTTAGAAATACATGAACCTCTTCGCCTATCTCAGGAAAGTAAAGCTACTTTAGAAGAAGGTATGGTTGTTACAGTTGAACCTGGTATTTACATTCCAAACTGGGGCGGCTGTAGAATTGAAGATGATATCGTTATTACAAAAGACGGATATGAAGTGATTACAAAATCAAATCGAGAACTAATTGTTATTCCTTGTTGAAATCATAGAAAAAAATGCCACCGAATAAGGTGGCATTTTCTTTTATTCATTAACGAATAACTTTTCGTTTACTTTTTTAGTGATTACCGCTATCGACATTAATATACATATTAAATATAGCATTTTCGCAATAAACAACCACCCTTGAAACATTACAATTCCATCTATTATCTCATTTCCTTTCAATAGCAAAAACGGAATTGTGCTAATGATAATGACAAACTCGATGCTGAACACAATTTTCTTTTTTTGGCTATATGATTTCCATTCGTTCCAGCGATACATAGGTGCAAAAATCAATACTCCTATACATAATATAGCTGGTACCCAGTCACTGTTAAGGAATTGTCCTGAAATAACTGATAATAGTAAACAAACGAGCACACCATAATATCCTATTTTTTCTCTCATTCGTACTCCCCCATTCTACTTCTCCTTTAGTATGTAACTTGCTACGCTTATAACAATTCTTAGAAAAACAACAACGACAATTACAAGATAAAGACCCTTCGCAGAAGACATCCATTCTTGAAAAATAGACATTTTCTCTATTTGTTTCTGCCCTTCTATTAAAATAAACCCTACGAAAAATGAGCAAACAACAATAATACCAATCATAATTCGATACTTTTCTTACTATATTGTTTCATATCTTCCCAGTTATATAAAAGTATAAATACAAACCCGAAAACAGGTATGATACTGATCCATTCATTGTTTGTAAACAAATTTAAAGTGATTAATAGACTACAAGATATGATAAATCCCCAAAACCCAATTTTTTTACGCATAAGTCCTCCTTTAATTCCATTTTTAGGATTAATTGTATTGTAACATCCATTTATCGTTCTTACCATTACAGTACATGAAATTTCATTTTTTCTTTTTCCTATACTCACATACTTTCACTGCTTTCATACAATAAACTACACGAACGCCTAAAGGATGTGAATGTTATGGGAGTTGAATTAACGCTGTTGCATGCTCTCTATATTCTTTGTTTACTCACTATCATTACCTTTTTTATTCTCCGGAAAGATACGACGATTATTTGTATCGTTTTTATCTTTTTATTAGCATTAACCGCTACAAGCTCTATCCCTCTTGCCGTTAGCGGTATTTTTCAAAGTTTCATTTACGCTATTACTGAACTATTACCGACTATATTAATCATCTCTATTATCGTATCAATGAGTAATCTACTCGTTCATACTGGCATAAATGATACGATGATTTCACCATTTACAAAGATGATTCGTACCCCTACCCTTGCCTATTGGATTATCGGCCTTTTAATGATGACAATTTCTTTCTTCTTTTGGCCTTCTCCAGCTGTCGCTTTAATGGGAGCTATTTTATTACCCGTCGCTGTACGCGTCGGCCTTCCTCCAATTGGGGTTGCCATTGCTATGAACTTATTCGGACACGGCATTGCCTTATCTGGTGACTTCGTTATTCAAGGCGCACCGAAATTAACTGCGGATGCTGCCGGTCTTCCTGTTTCTAGCGTTGTTTCTGCCAGTGTCCCTCTCGTAATTGTTATGGGCATTGTGACAACTTCCGTCGCATTTTTCTTCTTACGAAAAGAATTTCATACAGGCTTATCCATACAAGAATCTATTCCATCAACTGCGTCTTCTAAAACGCTCACTTCATTATCTCCTCGGACAAAAAAATGGCTCGCTATTTGCATTCCGATCGTATATGCCATCGATATCCTTTGCATGATTCAATTTAAACTACAAGGAAGCGACGCAACTGCACTTATCGGCGGGACGACTGTTATTATGATTATCATCATTTCTCTCATCGCCTACAAAGGTAATGGACTAAATAAAACGACCGATTATTTTATAGAAGGGCTCCAATTTGGCTTTAAAATCTTTGGTCCAGTTATCCCAATTGCTGCACTCTTTTATTTAGGAGATAGCGGTTTTGTAAAAATTATCGGAGACGATTTACCGAAAGGTTCACACGGAATCATTAACGACTTAGGAATCGCTTTGTCTCAAACAGTTCCTTTAAATCAATATGTATCGGCGGGAACATTAACTATCGTTGGTGTCATAACAGGATTAGATGGATCTGGCTTTTCTGGTATATCACTTGCTGGTTCAATTGCTAATCTTTTCGGAACAGCACTTGGGCATGGAACAGCTACATTAACAACACTCGGGCAAATCGCTGCCATATGGACCGGAGGCGGGACTTTAATTCCTTGGGCACTTATTCCTGCCGCTGCCATTTGTAAAGTGGATCCATTTGAACTTGCACGCCGAAACTTTTTACCAGTTGTGATTGGTTTAATTGTCACCACGATCGTTGCAATGTTTATTCTATAGCGTAAGCAAGTTTTCTCTTGCTTACGCTTTTTATTATGAAATCCAGCATTTATTACTGACTATCAAAAGGGATTATATACATGTTAGCGAAGTTATATTAAGAGAGTATTTTTTAAAAACGTTTACGAGAAACAGATTACTTCCATTAGAAAAGGGGACATAACTATGAATGAATTGATTTTCGTCTTATTAATTTGTCCATTACTTATCTTTATCGTTTCTATTATTGGAACACGCAAGACGAAAACGTATTACGTAATGCCGATTGTAACGTTTGCTAGTTTTTTAATAATAGGTGTTATCGCCTTCACTCCAAAATTCTTCTTTTGGGTTGGCATGTACAGCATCTTTTCATTTATTGTTTCTTATATGACGCTATTGTTTGTAAGAGGTTATGAGGTTGCGGAAAACGCTAAATAGTTGTTAGCAAGGAGATTATTATATGATTTTCTTTGATATTGATGGAACTTTACATGAAATTATAACAATAATATAAAAAAACGACCGCGTTCCCCCGCGGTCATTTTTTCGTGTTACGCTGTGATCCAAGCTTCGTTAGCTGGATTTTTACGCCACTCTTGTAATTTTTTCGTTTCAGCTTGTCCGATCATACCTTTTTCTGCCGCTACTTCAGTTAATGCACTGTAGTCGCTTAAAGAGTATGATGCTACGTTAGCAGCTTCTAGTTTTTCTTTTCCTGCTTCAAGCTCGTATGTGAAGATTGATACGATTCCTAATACTTCACAGCCAGCTTCGCGAAGTGCTTCTACACATGTAATTGCACTACCGCCAGTTGAAATTAGATCCTCTACTACTACTACTTTTTGACCTTTTTCAGCTTTTCCTTCGATTTGGTTCCCTTTACCGTGACCTTTTGCTTTACTACGTACGTAGCACATTGGTAAATCCATACGATCGCTTACCCATGCAGCGTGCGCAATACCAGCAGTTGCTGTTCCTGCAATAACTTCTACAGTTGGGAAGTGCTCTTTAATTAACTCTTCTAATCCAGCTGCAATCGCTTGACGTACTTTTGGATAAGATAAAGTTAAACGGTTATCACAATAAATTGGTGATTTCATACCTGAAGACCAAGTGAATGGATCATTCGGTTGTAAAAATACTGCTCCAATTTCTAATAAATGCGATGCGATTTCTTTTTTCATACTGTTACACCTTCCCACTGTTGTTTTACTGTTTTATACGCTTCAAGCGGATTTTCTGCTTTTGTAATACTACGTCCAACTACGATATAGCTTGAGCCAAGTTCCCTCGCACGTTTCGGTGTTGCTACGCGCACCTGGTCATTTACATCATCGCTTGCAAGACGAATCCCCGGTGTTACTGTTACAAATTCATTTCCGCATACTTCACGTAGTTTTGGAACTTCAAGCGTTGAGCAAACAACGCCATCAAGTCCACTTTCTTTCGTTAGTTTTGCATAATGAGCAACCGCTTCTTCTAACGTTTTCTCAATGCTGATCTCTTTTTTCATCATAGCTTCCGAAGTGCTTGTTAGTTGTGTAACTGCAATACAAATCGGTCTCTCTTTTCCTTCTTGCTTACCTTCCTCTAATCCCTCAATCGCAGCTTTCATCATACTGCTTCCCCCAGCAGCATGAACATTTACCATATCAACATCTAGACTAGCTAGGCTACGCATAGCGCTTTTTACTGTATTCGGAATATCATGAAGTTTTAAATCTAGAAAAATCTTATGTCCTTTTTCTTTTAAGTACGTAATAATCGCAGGGCCTTCTTTGTAAAATAACTCCATACCAACTTTGACAAATAACTCTTCCCCTTCAAAGTGGCGCAAGAATTGTTCTACATCTTGTTTCCCTGGAAAATCTAATGCAACGATTAACGACTGTGACATGTTTGCTTCCAGCTCCTTCCTTGACATTCCGAAATGTGATCAAATCCTAATTCATCTAGTAATGCTGGTAACTCTTCAATAATTGTCGGACATACGAACGGATCAATAAAGTTCGCTGTACCTACTGCAACTGCGCTTGCACCAGCGTAGAAGAATTCAATTACATCTTCCGCTGTTTCAATACCACCCATTCCGATAATTGGAATGTTAACCGCTTGACTTACTTCATGTACCATACGAATTGCTACTGGCTTAATCGCAGGACCTGATAATCCACCTGTACGGTTTGCTAAAATTGGTTTAGCTGTTTTTAAATCTAGACGCATACCAAGCAATGTATTAATCATCGTTAAACCATCTGCACCTGCATTTTCAATCGCTTTTGCAATTTCCACAATGTTTGCCACGTTCGGTGACAACTTCACGTATACAGGTACTTCAGAAACCTCTTTTACTCGCTTCGTTAAATCAGCAGCAATTTCAGGATTTGTACCAAAGGCGATACCACCTGTTTTTACGTTCGGACAAGAAATATTTAATTCTAGTGCATGGACATTAGGCGCTTTAGAAATTTCTTTTGCAACCGCTACGTAATCCTCAGCTTGTGAGCCTGCAACGTTCGCAATGATTGGAAGATCAAATTGTTCTAACCATGGTAATTCAGAATTCATTACTTTTTCTAACCCTGGGTTTTGAAGTCCGATTGCATTTAACATGCCGCCCGGTGTTTCAGCAACACGAGGCGTCGGATTTCCATAACGTGGTTGTTCTGTCGTCGCTTTAATCATGATTGATCCTAGTACACTTAAATCGTAAAACTGTGCATATTCACGACCAAATCCAAAGCATCCAG
This sequence comes from Bacillus sp. F9_6S_D1_P_5, assembly GCF_054823925.1. Lineage (NCBI taxonomy): Bacteria > Bacillati > Bacillota > Bacilli > Caryophanales > Bacillaceae > Bacillus > Bacillus sp. F9_6S_D1_P_5. The sequence continues at coordinate 189,475 of NZ_JBTREW010000006.1, forward strand.
ATGCCGGTATAATTGGATTTTTTAATGACAATCCTGGTAATTCAACTTGCAATCTGTTCATAGTACAACCTCCCCGATTGGAAATACTGGTCCGTCGCTACACACCTTCTTGTAAGAATGTCCACTTGGATCTTCTTGTAAGTGGCATACACATGCGAAACAAGCTCCAATACCACAGCCCATACGTTCTTCTAAAGAAATATAAGCTTTTTTCTCTTTGTAACGTCCTTCTAATGCACGAAGCATCGCTAACGGACCACATGAATAAAGAATATCAAAGTCAATTCCGTAATTATCAATTACATCTGTGACAAATCCTTTTGTACCGTGTGTACCGTCTACTGTCGCAACGTACGTATCACCAAGTTCTGCAAATTTTTCTTCATAGAAAACTACATCTTTCGTTTGAAAACCTAGGATGTGAATAACACGTACACCTTTTGCAACGAGGCGCTGTGATAATTCATAAAGTGGTGGTACACCAATTCCCCCGCCTACTAGTAAAGCTGTTTGGCCAGCTTCTGCTTCTTCTACAGGAAAACCGTGTCCCAGTGGTCCTAGTACGTCTACCATTTCACCTTGTTTCCTAGTTGCTAATGTTTTTGTCCCTTGTCCTTCCGCACGGTATAGCATTGTAAATTCGTTCTTCTCTTGATCTACATTACAAATACTAATCGGGCGGCGCAGAAGGGGCGCAATGCCCTCTGCTACCTTAATGTGTACAAACTGCCCTGGTTCGTTCATTTGCTGTACTAACGTTCCTTGAAGCACTAATTCGTAAATGTTTTTTGCGATTTCTTTTTGATTAACGACGATCATATTTTGCTTTTGCATCATGCATGTACCACCTCGTGACGCTTTGTTTGCGTAATTTCTTTCATTGAATGAGCTGAGAATGTCATAGATTCTAATACTCGTAAGATTGCTCTCGTTGTATCAAGTGATGTTAAGCAAGCTACACCATTTTCTACTGATTCACGGCGAATGCGGAAACCATCACGCGCTGGTTGTTTACCTTTTGTTAGCGTATTGATTACAAACTGTGCTTTTCCTTGACGGATAATATCTAGTAAGTTGTAGTCTTCAGAATCAATTTTGTTTACAACTTGTACTGGGATATTTTGCTCTGCTAACGATTTTGCTGTTCCAGCTGTTGCTAATAAGTTATAACCGATTTCGTGGAAACGTTTTGCAATTTCCATTGCCTCTTCTTTATCTTTATCCGCTACAGTAATGATTACTGATCCGTGCGTTGGGATGTTAATTCCAGAAGCAACTAATCCTTTGTATAATGCTTTTTCAAGCGTTAAGTCTTTACCCATTACTTCCCCTGTTGATTTCATTTCAGGTCCTAATGTTGTATCAACTGAGCGTAGTTTCGCGAATGAGAATACCGGAGCTTTTACATATACTTCTTTCTCTTCTGGGTGATAACCAGTTCCATATCCTTGCTCTACTAGGTCTTGCCCTAAAATAACTTTCGTTGCAACGTTCGCCATTGGTACACCTGTAATTTTACTTAAGAATGGTACTGTACGGCTCGCACGTGGGTTTACTTCAATTACATACACTTGATCTTCGAATACTACAAACTGGATATTTAGTAATCCAACAATGTTTAATCCTTTTCCAAGTGCAATTGTATGTTCAATAATTTGTTCTTTTAATTTGTCAGATAAGCTTTGTGGTGGATATACTCCAATTGAGTCACCAGAGTGAACTCCAGCACGTTCAATATGTTCCATAATACCTGGAATGAATACATTCTCACCGTCTGAAATTGCATCTACTTCAATTTCTTTACCAACCATGTAACGGTCGATTAATACTGGGTGATCAGCGTGAACTTTAACTGCATTTTTCATGTAGTGCAACAGTTCTTCTTGACGATATACGATTTCCATCGCGCGTCCACCTAGTACGTAAGATGGTCTTACTAATACTGGGTAACCAATTTTGTCAGCGATTGCTACTGCTTGCTCTACAGTCGTTGCTGTTTTACCAACTGGTTGCGGGATACCAAGCTGTGTTAGCGCTGCTTCAAACTTATCACGATCTTCTGCGCGATCTAAATCTTCAAGTGATGTTCCTAAGATTTTCACACCGTGAGCCTCTAATTTAGCAGCTAAGTTAATTGCCGTTTGTCCACCGAACTGAACGATAACACCTTCTGGTTTTTCTAAATCGATAATGTGCATTACATCTTCAATCGTTAATGGTTCAAAGTATAATTTGTCAGAAATACTGAAGTCTGTTGAAACTGTTTCTGGGTTGTTATTAACAATGATTGCCTCATATCCAGCTTCTTTAATTGCCCATACTGAGTGAACTGTTGCATAGTCAAACTCAACACCTTGACCGATACGGATCGGACCAGATCCTAGAACTACTACACTCTTACGATCTGTTCTAACCGATTCATTCTCGTCACCATATGTGCTGTAGTAGTATGGTGTTGCAGATTCAAACTCTGCCGCACAAGTATCTACCATTTTATAAACCGGAGTTATATTGCTTTCTTTACGCATATCGTAAATTTCACGCTCTGTTTTGTTCCAAGCATTAGCGATGTAATGGTCACTGAAGCCCATTTCTTTCGCAGTTTGTAGTACTTCCATATTTCCTACATTTGCTTTTACTTCGCGTTCCATGTTTACGATATTTTCTACTTTTTGTAAGAAGAAGAAGTCCATTTCACACCAATCGTTGATTTCTTCTTTCGTTACACCTTGACGGATTGCTTCTGCTACGATAAACAGTCGCTCATCATCAGCTTTTATAATGCGTTTTTTCATTGTTTCTTTATCAAGTTCTTTTAAGTGGTCTAATTCTAGGTGATAAATACCAAGCTCTAAAGAACGAACCGCTTTTAATAATGATTCTTCTAAGTTACGTCCGATTGACATAACTTCACCAGTTGCTTTCATTTGTGTTCCAAGTGTTCTGTTCGCTGATTCAAACTTATCAAATGGCCAGCGTGGAATTTTTGAAACAACATAGTCTAATGCTGGTTCGAAACAAGCGTATGTTTTTTGTGTTACTGGATTTATAATTTCATCTAATGTTAAACCGACTGCAATTTTCGCCGCTAGCTTCGCAATTGGATATCCAGTTGCTTTAGATGCTAGTGCAGATGAACGACTTACACGCGGGTTTACTTCGATTACATAGTATTGGAAGCTATATGGATCAAGTGCCAGCTGAACGTTACATCCACCTTCAATTCCTAATGCACGAATAATTCGTAATGAAGTGTTACGTAACATTTGGTATTCACGGTCACTTAATGTTTGGCTTGGTGCTACAACGATAGAATCACCTGTGTGAACTCCAACTGGATCGATATTTTCCATGTTACATACTACAATCGCGTTATCATTTGAATCACGCATTACTTCATATTCAATTTCCTTACAACCAGCAATACTCTTTTCTAATAAACATTGTGTTACTGGACTATGTTTTAATCCACCTGATACGATTTCAATTAGTTCTTCTTCATTACTACAGATTCCGCCACCTGTTCCACCCATTGTAAATGCTGGGCGAACAATAACTGGATATCCAATTTCTTTTACAAATTCATGTGCTTCTTCTAGCGTATGAATAATTGTACTAGATGGAATTGGTTCATTTAATTCCTGCATTAATGTACGGAATAAATCACGATCTTCCGCTTGCTCAATTGCTGATAATTTTGTTCCTAAAATTTCAACTCCACACTCTTCAAGTATGCCTGATTTCGCAAGTTCAACAGCCATGTTTAAACCTGTTTGACCACCTAATGTTGGTAAGATTGCATCTGGGCGTTCTTTACGAATGATACGGCTTACGAATTCTAGTGTTAATGGTTCTATATATACTTTATCTGCTGTTGCAGTATCTGTCATAATTGTTGCTGGGTTAGAGTTAACAAGGATTACTTTGTAACCTTCTTCTCTAAGAGATTGACAAGCTTGTGTACCAGAGTAGTCAAACTCCGCTGCTTGCCCAATTACAATTGGTCCTGATCCGATTACTAAAATTGTGTTAATGTCTAGGCGTTTTGGCATAACTCTTCCCCTTCTTTCTTGAAGTTTTCAATCATTGCTAAGAAATCTTCGAATAAATCGTTTGCATCTTCTGGTCCTGCAGAAGCTTCTGGATGATATTGTACTGTAAATGCTGGGAACTTCGTATGACGAAGACCTTCTACTGTTCCATCATTTAAAGCGACATGCGTAATTTCAAGTTCTGTATTTTTAACTGACTCTTCTTCTACTGCGTAACCATGGTTTTGAGATGTAATTGCTACTTTTCCAGTTGCAAGATGTTTTACTGGATGGTTTAAACCACGGTGACCGAATTTCAATTTACTTGTATTCGCACCAGATGCTAGCGCGAACAATTGATGTCCTAGGCAAATTCCGAATAAAGGAACTTTACCGATAATGTCTTTTAACATTTCAATTGCTTCTGGTACATCTTTTGGATCCCCAGGTCCGTTACTTAACATAATTCCATCTGGGCTAAGTCGTAAAATCTCTTCTGCTGTTGTGTTGTAAGGAACTACAATCACATCACAGTCACGTTTATTTAATTCTCGTAAAATACCATGTTTCATACCGAAGTCTACAAGTACAACGCGATGTCCGCGGCCTGGGCTTGGGTATGGATCTTTCGTTGATACGCGTTTTACATGATCTGTAAATACTGTCGCTTTTAATTGGCTCACGATGTATTCTACATCTGCATCCATGTTACAAAGGCGTCCGCGTAATGTACCGTATTGACGAATTTTTCTCGTTAATTTTCTCGTATCAATCCCTGCTAATCCTGGGATGTTTCTTTCTTTTAAGTAGTCATTTAACGAAATTTCATTACGGAAGTTTGATGGGTGATCACAAATTTCGTTTACGATTAAACCATTTACAGAAGGGTGAATCGATTCAAAATCATCACGGTTGATGCCGTAGTTTCCGATTAATGGGTACGTGAATGTCACGATTTGACCGCAATATGATGGATCAGATAATGTTTCTTGATATCCAGTCATTCCTGTTGTAAATACAACCTCACCTGACTTTTCGATTTCTCCTCCGAAACCTTTTCCAATTAATACTGTTCCATCTTCTAAGATAAGTTGTCTTTTCATACTAATGCACTCTCCTTTTGCCATGCGATCTTACCACCAACGATTGTCATTACCGGCCATCCTTGGCATTTCCAACCTGCGAATGGTGTATTTTTTCCTTTTGATAAGAATGTTGTTGGATCAATCTCTTCTTCTTGTTCTAAATCAATGATTGTAATATCAGCTGTTCTACCTTCTTTCAGGCGACCTGCTTCTAAGCCGAATGTATCAGCTGGCTTTTCTGTTAAGAATTGAATTAATTGTTCTAATGTAATAATTCCTTTTTTCACAAGGTTTGTGTATAGAAGCGGGAATGCTGTTTCAAAGCCAGTAATTCCGAATGGTGCTCTTTCAATTCCTTGTGCTTTCTCTTCCGCTGTATGCGGTGCATGATCAGTTGCGATCATATCGATTGTTCCATCTAGTAAACCTTCAATTAGTGCTGCGTGATCTTCTTTTCCACGAAGCGGTGGGTTCATTTTAAAGTTAGGATCAGCTGATGGGATATCATCTTCACATAACACTAAGTGATGAGGTGTTACTTCTGCTGTTACTTTAATTCCAGCGCGCTTTGCATCACGAATTACGCGTACAGAGCCTTTCGTACTTACGTGACATACGTGATAGTGACAATCTGCCGCTTCAGCAAGCAATATATCCCTTGCAATATGTACAGATTCACATACTGATGGGATACCGTTTAATCCGTGTTTCTCAGAAAACTTCCCTTCATGTACACAACCTTTATTAATAAGAGTATTCTCTTCACAGTGTGCAACTACTGCCATATTTAATTTCGCTGCACGCTTCATAGATGCTAACATCATGCTAGCATCTTGTACGCCTACACCGTCATCAGTGAAAGCAAATGCTCCAAGTTCTTTTAATGTTTCGAAATCTGTCATTTCAGAACCCGCTTGGCGTACTGTAATTGCTCCGTATGGTAGTACATTGACATGCGCTTTCTCTTTAATACGATTTTGCAAGTCTTCCATATGTTCTCTGCAATCTGGTACTGGGCGTGTATTTGGCATTGCACAAATTGTAGTGAATCCACCTTTTGCCGCTGCTAGTGTGCCCGTTTCAATTGTTTCTTTATGTTCACCACCTGGTTCACGAAGATGCACGTGCACATCTACTAATCCAGGTGCGATTAACTTTCCGTTCACATCGATTACTTCAGCATTATCTGCCGTAATATTTTCTGCTACCTTAGCGATTTTACCGTCTTGTACGAGAAGATCTGTTGCTACGATTTTTCCTTCTTCATTCATATAACGACCATTTTTAAACAAGTAATTCATGTTTCATTCCTCCTAATACATTTGGTAAGGCACGTTTTAGTACAGCCATTCTTACGTAAACTCCATTTTCCATTTGTTTAAATATGCGTGAACGCTCACACTCAACAAGTTCACTTGCAATTTCAACATCTCGGTTTACTGGAGCTGGATGCATAATAATGCTTCCTTCTTTCATACGTTTTTCTCTTTCCACTGTTAATCCGTGTTTCTCATGATACTCTTTCATAATGTCTGTTTCATAATGATCATGACGCTCATGTTGTACACGAAGTAACATCATTACATCCACTTCTGGAACAAGTTCATCTAATGGTTTGTATGTTCCAAATGTGTTGTCTTCATCTTTCCACTCTTCTGGACTTGCAAAGTAAATTGTTGCACCCAGTTTCGTTAATGCTTCTGCATTAGAACGTGCTACTCGGCTATGACGAACATCTCCTACTATCGCAATCTTTAATCCTTCAAATCTTCCAAACTCTTGTTTTATTGTAAGTAGATCGAGTAGGCACTGCGTTGGATGGTTTCCACATCCATCTCCAGCGTTTAAGATTGGGATATTTACCTGATCTTTCAGTTCATCGAAGTAGCGATCTTGCTCATGGCGGACGATTACCGCTTTTGTTCCGATTGATTCTAGTGTTCTTATCGTATCGTATAAAGTCTCTCCTTTTTGTACGCTAGATGCATCAGCTGAAAAGTTTAAAACTTCTAGTCCTAATCTTTTCTCAGCAACTTCAAAGCTAAATCTCGTTCTCGTACTATTCTCAAAGAACAAGTTCGCAACAAAAGTTTGCTCTGTCGTTTTGCTCTCTTTTCCATTCGCGAAATCTTCTGCGTCTTTTAGGATTTCTGAAATTTCTACTTCCGATAATTCACTCATCGTTAACAAATGGCTCATCGTCATCCCTCATCTTTCTGATTTTTATGTTACCACTTTTGTATTTTTATAACAACCTTTGCATAAAAATACCCTAGTCGTGTGAGACTAGGGTGCAAGAAAGAAGCCACCCTTTCCGGTCTCACAGGACTGAATTAAAAGGTTATTATTATGATGCAATCTGTTTAGATTGTTTTATTTGTTTCGTTTCTGGTAGTAGTAGATTTAATAGTACACCTACAATTGCTGCTAGTGCCATTCCTTCTACTTGGAACGATTCTCCTACGTGAAGTACCGCTCCACCAATACCGATTACTAGTATTACTGATGCAATCATTAAGTTTCGTTTGTCACTTAGGTCTGTTTTATCATCTACCATCATGCGTAATCCGCTTGATGCGATTACACCGAATAGTAAGATTGATACCCCCCCCATAACCGGTGTTGGGATCGAATGAATGAGTGCAGAAATCTTACCGATAAACCCGAACATGATTGCGAACACTGCTGAACCGATGAATAAGTATACACTGTATGCTCTCGTAATTGCTAGCACACCGATGTTTTCACCATACGTTGTATTCGGTGGTCCACCGATTAGTGATGCGATTAATGTCGCTACTCCATCACCGAAGATTGAACGGTGTAAACCTGGTTTTTCAATTAAATCTCTTTTAATAACATTTCCAAGTACAATTTGATGTCCGATATGCTCTGAAATTGTTACTAGTGCAACTGGTACCATTAGGAGTACAATCTTCCACGAAAACTCCGGAGTATATGTTACAAATGGTACTGTGAAATCTGGTACAACAAACCATTTTGCCTCAGCTACCGGCTTTAAGTCTACTAGCCCTTGGAAGTAAGCGAAGATATATCCGCCGATAATCCCTAGTAACACTGGTATGATACTGAAAAACCCTCTTCCGAATATAGAGCAGATAATTGTAATTGCTAACGTTACTAACGCTACTGAAAAGTGTGTAAAGCTATATTTGCCATCCGCACCGTTCATCGCCATGTTAACTGCTGTATGTGCTAAAGCTAGACCGATTACCATTACTACTGGACCAACTACGATTGGCGGAAGTAATTTCATAATCCACTCTGATCCTGACTTCTTAATTCCGAGTGAGATTAAGATGTACACAAGTCCTGCTAGCAAACCACCGAGCATTGCTGCTCCAGGTCCACCTGCTGTTTTCGCTGTTATTATCGGTGCGATAAAGGCAAATGATGATCCTAGATAGGCAGGTACTTGACCTTTCGTTATAAGAAGAAACGCTAGCGTTCCTAATCCACTTGATATTAATGCTACTGACGGATTCAATCCTGTTAAAAACGGAACAAGCACTGTTGATCCAAACATCGCGAACAAATGTTGTATACTTAAAAATAACCATTTTCCCGGTTTTGGTACTTCATTAACGTCTAACACTGGCTTTTGTTCCATTGTTACATCCTCCTTCAGTTTAATTCTTTGCAATAAAAAAACTCTTTGTGCCTGTGCACAAAGAGTCCTACACTTTCGTATGCCAAATTTGACATATGAAAGCCAAGACCCTTTGGCAGCCTCACAGGACTACATTTAAAAGGGCTTTACTTATCGTATATGCTTACTCTATCTTGTTGATCTGTCTCTTGCAAATCAACTTCGATACGCTCTTCACTTGATGTTGGAATGTTCTTTCCTACATAATCAGCGCGAATTGGTAGTTCACGATGACCTCTATCAACAAGAACCGCCAGTTGGATTTGTGATGGTCTACCTAAATCCATAAGAGCATCCATTGCTGCTCGAACTGTTCTTCCTGTATATAATACATCATCTACAAGGATAACTTTTTTCTTTGTAATATCTACAGGGATATCAGAACCTTTTACAAGTGGTTCTTCATTTTTCGATTGTAGTGTTAGATCATCACGATATAATGTAATATCTAGCTCTCCAACTTCCATTTCTTTTCCTTCAATTTGACCAATTCGTTCTGCCAAACGTTGTGCAATAAAAATCCCACGAGTTTTAATTCCGACAAGAACACAATTATCGACACCTTTATTTCGTTCCACGATTTCATGACTAATTCGTGTTAAAGCGCGGCGAATCATTTGGTCATCTAAAACGACTGCTTTCTCTTGCATGCTCTACACCTCCAAGCTTTTTTCTTGCGTGAGAGTAATGGTATAAAAAAAGTCCTCTCAGCGTGTGCGAGAGGACTTTTGAAAAAAGGGTACAGCATACCCTATGTATTTCAAACCGTTACCTTCTCAACCTCACGGGGCTGTGTTAAAGGATCATTATTTAACTGTTGTCAGTATCTCAGTTTTCTTATGATTTGTCAATACTATTTTCGTAAAATATTTAATGCATCTTCAAACACTTCTGGAATCGGTGCCTCAAACTGAATATACTCACCCGTGCGGGGATGGTCGAATCCTAAAATACCTGCGTGAAGTGCTTGTCCATTCATGTCTAATGTTTTCTTTGGTCCATACTTTGGATCTCCTGCAAGTGGATAGCCAATATATTTCATATGAACACGAATTTGGTGTGTACGTCCTGTTTCTAAGCGACATTCTACAAGTGTGAAATCTTTGAATCGCTCTAACACTTGAAAATGTGTAACAGCATGCTTACCATTTTCATCAACTGTCATACTTTGACGCTCTTTCTTATCACGAGCAATCGGAGCATCAATTGTTCCCTTATCGTGTGGAATAACACCGTGTACAATCGCTTTGTAACGTCTTGTTACTGTTTTTGCTACAAGTTGATTCACAAGTGATTCGTGTGCCATATCATTTTTAGCAACCATTAATAGGCCTGATGTATCTTTATCAATACGATGCACGATACCTGGACGCATTACACCATTAATGCCTGATAAGTCTGTACAGTGGTGCATAAGACCGTTCACAAGCGTACCACTTGTATGACCTGGTGCTGGATGTACAACCATACCACGCGGCTTATTAACAACGAGTACATCTGCATCTTCATAATAAATTTCTAAGTTCATATCTTCTGCTTGAATATCTAACTCTTCCGGATCAGGAATCGTTACTGTGATTTCATCATTTTCTTTAACTTTATAATTTACTTTTACCGATTTCCCATTAACTGTTACAACATCATCTTTAATCCATTGCTGTACTTGTGAACGTGACCATTCACCGTTTATTTCTGCAACGAATTTATCAATTCGCTCGCTTTTTTGTTCCTCTGCAACTGTTACTTGTACTACTTCACTCATTCAATTACTCCTTCGTTTTCTTGCCTTCTAATAATGTTTGAATAATAATTAATACAACACCAATACATAATGCTGAATCAGCTATATTGAATACTGGGTAGTTGTACGAAAAAATATACACGTGAATGAAATCCACTACTTCTTGTCTAAATACACGATCAATAAAGTTACCAATTGCTCCGCCTAAAATTAGACCCAATGAAATTCCTAGAAGCTTGTCTGTTTTTGCGTATTTTTTCATATACATTACGATAAATACTACAAAGACAACTGTAATAATGTAGAAAAACCACATTTTATTTTCTAAAATACCCCAGGCAGCTCCTCTATTTCGATGTGATGTTATGTATAATACATTATCGATAATCGGAATACTCGTACCCAATTCCATGTTCTTTACAATTAGCCATTTCGATATTTGATCGATGGCAATGACAAATAACGCTATTACATAATATATCATTTTCATTTCCCCCACAAAGACAGTGTACCTCAAAATTTTAGCATAGCTGCAACCTTTTCACAATGAACCTTTATAGAAGAATAAAATAAATTAAAAAAAGGTAATATAATATCGTTGTGCACATTCATACATTTACTTTTTCATAGAAAAATTCATGTATAGTACGGGCAGTCGGCATCGTCTTCATTTGTTTTACCGAAATTACTCTCCCTGTTTCTTCACAAATACCATACATATCTATTTCCATTTTGAATAATGCACGTTCTACATCTTTTAAATCCTCTTTTATATCATGTAATAACAGTTTTTTCTTTATCTCTTCCTTAATTTCATATCCAAGCTCTTCGCTAAACTCTGTATCATATTTGTGCATGACCTCTTTAGCTAGCCTCTCTTGTAACTCTTTTCGCATCAATTGCAATTCTTCTTTGATTTCCATATACATTTCATTCACGTGTACATTCCTCCCAGCTGCAATGTACGATTAGTGTGTCCGAAATTTCTATGCTTACCTCACACACATTTTTCCTTCATAGGAAAGAGAGTGAAAGTTATTTCAATATATCGTCAATAAAAAAACTGACTGTACTTACGCACAGTCAGTTTTTTATTATTTTACGTAGTTTTCTTTAACAACTGTTGCACAACGCTCACATAATGTTTCATGTTCAGCATCTTTACCAATTGTTTCTGAAACTACCCAACAACGTTCACATGTTTCACCAGTTGCTTGAGCCACAACAACTGCTGTATGCTCATACTTCGGTGCACCTGCTGGCGCTTCTTCCATCATGCCACCAAGTTTATACTCAGAAACGATGAATAATTGCTTTAAGTCTTCATTAATAGACTCTAACATAGCTTTCATTTCTGCAGTTGGATATAGTGTAATGCTTGCATTTAATGACTTACCGATTACTTTTTCATTACGAGCTACTTCTAACGCTTTTAATACATCATCACGCAATGTCATAAATGCATCCCATTTTGTTTTTAATGCTTCCGCATCATCTAATTGTACAGCTTCTGGCATATCAGTTAATTGTACACTTTCTTCTGTTACACCTGGAATGTATGGCCATACTTCATCCGCTGTATGCGGTAAGATTGGTGTTACAAGTTTCGTCAATGCAACAAGAACATCATATAATACAGTTTGAATTGCACGACGATCTTCATGGTTTGCACCTTCAATGTATAAAATGTCTTTTGCAAAGTCTAAGTAGAATGAACTTAAATCAATTGTACAGAAGTTATGAATTGCATGATATACAGCAGCGAAGTCGTATGTCTCATATGCTTCTTTTACTTTTGTAATTAAGTCATTTAACTTCACTAACATGTAGCGATCTACTTCACGAAGTTCAGCTACAGCTACTGTATTTTCACTTGGCTTAAAGTCGTCTAAGTTACCTAATAAGAAACGGAATGTATTACGGATTTTACGATACACTTCTGCTACTTGTTTTAAAATATCATCTGAAATACGCACGTCAGATTGATAGTCAACAGAAGATACCCATAAGCGTAAAATATCTCCACCTAATTGATCCATAATTTTCTTCGGTACGACGATGTTTCCAATCGACTTACTCATTTTACGTCCTTCACCATCTAATACGAAACCATGGCTTAGTACGCCTTTATATGGAGCTTTACCTGTTACAGCAACTGCTGTTGATAATGAAGAGTTAAACCAACCACGATATTGGTCAGATCCTTCTAAATATAAATCAGCTGGACGTTGTAAATCATTGCGCTCTTCTAATACCGCTTGGTGAGAAGAACCTGAATCGAACCATACATCCATGATGTCTGTTTCTTTACGGAATTCACCATTTGGGCTACCTGTATGTGTAAATCCTTCTGGTAATAGATCTTTCGCTTCACGCTCGAACCATACGTTAGAACCGTGCTCACGGAATAAGTCTGCTACGTGGTTAATTGTTTCATCTGTAATAATTGGATCACCATTCTCTGCATAGAATACAGGGATTGGCACACCCCATGCACGCTGACGAGAAATACACCAGTCACCACGGTCACGAACCATATTATGAAGACGAGTCTCTCCCCATGCTGGTACCCATTTTGTTTCCGCAACAGCTTCTAATAATTCTTTACGGAACGCTTCAATAGATGCAAACCACTGTGCTGTCGCACGGAAAATAATTGGTTTTTTCGTTCTCCAATCATGTGGGTATGAATGCGTAATGAATGTTAATTTCAGTAACGCGCCTACTTCTTCTAATTTTTCTGTAATTGGCTTGTTAGCTTTATCATAGAATAAGCCTTCAAATCCAGGTGCTTCATTTGTTAATACACCTTTATCATCAACTGGACAAAGTACTTCTAATCCATACTTTTTACCAACAACGAAGTCATCTTCCCCGTGTCCTGGTGCTGTATGAACACAACCTGTACCTGCATCTGTTGTTACGTGATCTCCTAGCATAACTAATGAATCACGATCGTAGAATGGATGTCTTGCAACTGTATACTCAAGTTCGCTACCTTTTACTGTTTTCACAACTTCAGCATTTTCCCACTCTAACGTTTTTGCAACTGTCTCAAATAGTTCAGAAGCAATAATATATTTTTCATCATTTACTTTTACAATAGCGTAATCAAGTTCTGGGTGAACAGAAATACCTAAGTTTGCAGGTAACGTCCAAGGTGTTGTTGTCCAGATAATGAATTTCTCATCACCTTCTAATACGTTCTTTCCGTCTTTTACAGGGAATGCTACGTAAATAGATGCTGATTTTTTATCTTGATATTCAATTTCAGCTTCTGCTAAAGCTGATTCACTCGTTGGAGACCAGTAAACTGGTTTTTGTCCTTTATAGATATAACCTTTTTTCGCCATATCACCAAACACTTTAATTTGTTGTGCTTCATAAGCTGGCTCTAAAGTAATGTATGGGTTATCCCAGTCAGCACGTACACCTAAACGCTTAAATTGTTCACGTTGACGTTCTACTTGTTCATATGCATACTCTGCACATAACTTACGGAACTCAGCAACTGTCATTTCTTTACGCTTTACACCTTTATTTGTTAAAGCTTGCTCAATTGGTAAACCGTGTGTATCCCAACCTGGCACATATGGTGCACAGTAACCAGTCATTGATTTATAACGTACAATAAAGTCTTTTAACACTTTATTTAATGCATGTCCCATATGAATGTCACCATTCGCATATGGAGGTCCATCATGCAGTACAAATAAAGGACGACCTTTCGTATGTTCTTGTACCTTTTCATAAATATTCATTTCAGCCCACTGTTCTTGCATTGCAGGCTCACGTTTTGGTAAATTCCCACGCATTGGGAACTCTGTTTTTGGCATTAGTAATGTATTTTTGTACTCCATGCTCAATTCCTCCTTACATGTATAAAAGAAACACTTAAAAAACGGAATAAAAAAGAGACCTTCTCATCCCAAAAAGGGACGAGAAAGTCTCCCGCGGTACCACCCTAGTAGATCCTATACGTATGTATACAATCCTCTTTATATTCTTAACGCGAATATACGTCTACGCTTACTCTATTTGTTCAGCGCGGAACTCCAGGGTGATATTCCCATTATCTCCTTATCCTGAGCTTACACCATCCTCAGTTCGCTATATAAGGTATGAAAAAGGTACTTATCCCTATCTTCGTTTTTCTTAATAAATATGTTGTTTAAAATTATATGTAATAATGAGAAAAACGTCAAGCTTACACTGTTTCTTCTTTTTTCAACAGCTCGTCTACTTCGTCTTCTAACTCAATTAGTTTATCCCAATCATCGTTGTTTAACATTTCAAGCTGCGTTTCTAGTAACATACGGAAACGTGTGCGGAATACTTTCGCTTGTTTCTTTAGCTCTTCAATATCAAAAGCAACTTTTCTTGATTTTACTAACGCTTCGTTAATAATACGGTCTGCATTCTTTTCAGCTTCACGTACGATTAATTTTGCTTCTTTTTGCGCATTACGTTTTACTTCTTCCGCTGCTTCTTGTGCAACGACGATAGATTTGTTTAACGTATCTTCAATATTAGAGAAATGATCTAACTTCCCTTCTAATTGCGCAACTTTTTCTTCTAAAGCTTTTTTCTCACGAATGACTAATTCATAATCTTTGATAATTTGATCAAGAAACTCATTTACTTGATCTTCATCATAGCCACGGAATCCGCGACCAAATTCTTTGTTATGAATGTCTAATGGTGTTAACGGCACAACGCCACCTCCAAGTAGTTATCTAAATTTCCTCTTTCAATTATATCTTTTCTTCGACAAAATAGGAGGATTTCCTTCTAAAAAACCAATCATTTTAGTATACCATACAAAATTCTCCATTTGTCGCGCTTTGTTCTACCTTCTATAGACAACAATTTACTTCGTCCATACCCTCTCACTGAAAAAACATCTCCTGGATAACATTCATAAGAAGTTTGCTCCACTGTTTTCCAATTCACTTTTACTAAACCATTTTTTATGAAAGGTTGTACTTTTTGTCTGGATATATGTAACATTTCTGCTAATATAACATCTAAACGAAGCGAAGAAACCGTTCCAGATTTCTCTCCCCACGTTTCTTGCATCTGTAGAATTTTTTCTCCTTGCACTGGTGATAAGGAAACCTTCACTTTCCCTATCGATTGTAAGTTCATCTCAATATAAGATACAACTTCTTTCGCAACTACAATTTGGGCACGATCTTCTTGAAGCAAAATATCACCACATTTTTCTCTCGTTAAACCGAGAGACATAAATGTACCTAATATTTGCCTATGCTCTAGCGTATAAAACTTAGAAGGATAGTCAATTTCCAATACTTCTACTTGAAATTCCTCTTCATTCACTACTAGATAGTCCGGATAAATGAGTGCTCTTTTACGCTCTGCATGAGGCGTTGCACCATCAAACTGTACAGCAACATCCCCTTGTCCTATTACCATAGTGACAATTTGTTGTTGTCTTGGATCAAGGAAGTCTGTTAACTTCACTTGATGGTACTCCGCTACTCGCTTCCACTCTAACACCTTATCCACAAAGACCTCTTCATCAGGTCTGAAATGTTCATAGATGCTCATGTATTTAACCTCTTACTATAAGAAATAGGCGAATATACTTACTAAACCCTTCGTAGCAAGCTTTAACGTGAAAATCGCAACGAGTGGAGAGATATCAATCATACCAAGCGGCGGAATAAATCTGCGAAATGGTTCTAAATACGGTTCACAAATACGCGCAAGAACATCTCCGAAAGTTGATTCCTTTGCACCTGGGAACCATGATAGGAGAATGTAAATAATAAGTGCCCACGAGTAAATCTCGATAGCATAAACTAAAAGCCTTAAAACTGTTTCCATGGCGTATTACCACCTCTTTATATTTGTGTCTTCTTCTTCACCGAACAACTCTGAAATTGCACCAACAATATCTACATTTTCAGGCGTACACATAAATGTTTTCGGTCCTATTTTTTGAATGTCCCCGCCTATAGCGTATACAGTACCACTTAAAAAGTCAACGATACGTACAGCTTGATCAGTAGACATTCGTTGTAAATTAATTACAACAGCTCGTCTACCTTTTAAATGGTCCGCAATTCCTTGCGCTTCCGAATATGTGCGTGGTTCTAATAAAACAACTTTTGAAGATTGCTTTGCCGTTTCAATGCTCACAACATTTTGTTTCGGTTGTGCTTTTGGAAACGTAACATCTTGTTGTTCTGGCGGATCTTGCTGCTTCTTCATGTCTGTTTGCTCCTTTTCATAACTATATTGAGCTGCTTCTTTTTCTTCTGGTGTATCAAAAAAGAAGTATTTTACTTTTGACCAACTCATAATAAGATTCTCCTTCCTTTTACGCTTTTCCTACTAAAATCGTCCCCAAACGAATATATGTAGCGCCTTCTTCAATTGCAATTGTGTAATCATTAGACATTCCCATTGATAATTCTTTACATGGTGCATGCAATAATTCCAGCTCCTGCACCTCTGTTTGTAGCATACGTAACTCCTTAAAACAGCGTCTAATTTCTTCCTCTTCTTCTGTAAACGGAGCCATTGTCATTAGTCCCACCACTTCAATCTTATCCAATTCTTGCAAACTTTGAATAAAAGGAATGGTTTCATCTATTGCCAAGCCTTGCTTTGATTCTTCAGATGATGTTTTCACTTGAATAAAACATTTCACTTTCTTATTCGCACGTTTTTGAATTTCTTTTGCAAGTGAAAGGCGATCTAATGAATGTAAGTAATCAATTTCATTAATGATTTCTTTTACTTTTCTCGTTTGTAATGATCCAATAAAATGCCAATTCACTTTTGAACCGAAATGTTCGTACTTCTGTAAGAAACCTTCATTTCTATTTTCACCTAAATCGATAATTCCAGCTTCAATTACTTCGTTTGTTTTTTCAATTCCTACCGTTTTTGTAACCGCAACGAGTTTAATATCTTGCAACGAACGTCCCGCTCGTGCACAAGATTGCTTAATTACTTCGTTTACAGTTGTTAAATTTTTTTGTACTGTCACTTGCTTTCTTCCTCCTTAAAACCTATGAAACTCAACATTCTTCCTGTCTTACCTTGATCACGGCGATGAGAGAAAAATAGTTGCTCTTCACAGCTTGTACAAAGAGATGACATTACAATATTCTCTTCTTTTATGCCTGCTTGTACACATAATATACGATTAATTTCTTTTAAATTAATTGCGTACTGCCCATCAGAAATTTTTTTATAAGGGACAGAACCGTTTACTACTTGCTCTGCTGCTGTTAACACTCGATCATCAACAACGTAACAACAAGATCCAATTGCTGGTCCGATTGCAACATGAATTTCATCGCTTGAAATGCCTTCTGCATTCCATTTTTGAATCATTTCCTTTGCAATCTCTTTTACAGTCCCTTTCCATCCAGCATGCGCAAGTCCTATCATACCATGTGATGGGGCATAAAAATAGAGTGGAACACAATCTGCGTAACAAGATGTTAGAAGAACATCATTATTAGTCGTATAAATGCCATCTGTTTTTGAAATGCCGTCTTCATATGAATAGACGCCACTTCCTTTTTCTTGTTGTCCTACTTTTTCAACATGATGATCATGAACTTGTTCAGAGCAAATCCAGTTTTCTAATGGTTTTTGTAACTTATTTGCTAAAATGCGTCTGTTTTCATGAACGTTCTCCACGATATCATTCACATGTAATCCTAAATTCATCGCATGAAAGGAGCCCGTACTTATCCCACCATCTTTTGTCGTAAATCCAGCAGTAATGTTTCCAAGTTCTTTCCACGCTTGTAAATACAGTATACCGTCCACATATTTAAATGGTTCTCTCATAACAAAGCGACCCCTTTTTAATTAAAATATCATAAAAAAAGCATGGTACTTCCTGTCTATTTTACCATACTTTTATTTTTTCATAATCCTAACAGAAAAAAAAGAGGAATTTGTAATATTCTTTATGAAATTGTCGGTGTTTGTATTGATTCTGTTACAGAATTAACAGTATTTACTCTAACAAGTATGACATCTTCCCCAATTTTCACAATTTCTTTCCAAGGAATTACAATTTCTACATCTTTCCCAAATATCCCTAACATACGTGCCTGTTTAGAAATAATAATAGACCCGATCTTCCCTGTATTCATATCAATTTCAATATCTCCAATATTCCCAAGCCGTTTTCCATCTGAAACATTTATTATATCTTTCATCTGCAATTCCGAAATTCGTATCACTTTCATCCTCTCCCTTATATGTGACGAATTGAAAAAAGCTATTTCTTAAATTAACAGGAAGTACCGTCTTGCCAACCCCATATTATTTTCATTATATGAACACCCTTTACCTACTATGAGCACAAACAAACTATGTTACATATAAAAAGGTTTCACCATAAATGGTGAAACCTTATCCTTGAATCGTCTTATTCATTTGTTTAATAGCTGATTTCTCTAAACGTGACACTTGCGCTTGAGAAATCCCAATTTCTTCTGCAACTTCCATTTGTGTTTTTCCTTGGAAGAAACGTTTTCGAATAATCATTTTCTCACGATCATTTAAACGCTTCATTCCTTCTTTTAGTGCTAACTCTTCAACCCACTGCTCGTCCTTTTGTTTTTCATCACTTAACTGATCCATAACAAAGATAGGATCTCCCCCATCGTTATAAATCGGCTCAAATAATGAAACTGGATCTTGAATTGCATCTAACGCGAAAACAATTTCTTCATGAGTTACTTCAAGTACTTTTGCAATATCCATCGCTGTTGGTTCTTTTGAATTTTCTGCAATCAACTTTTCTCTTACTTGTAACGCTTTATACGCAATATCTCGTAATGAGCGAGATACGCGAATCGGATTGTTATCACGCAAATATCTGCGTATTTCCCCAATAATCATCGGCACAGCATACGTTGAAAATTTTACATTTTGGCCTAAATCAAAGTTATCAATGGATTTCATAAGTCCGATACAACCAACTTGAAATAAATCGTCAACATATTCTCCTCTGTTATTAAATCTTTGGATGACGCTCAGTACAAGACGTAAGTTTCCATTCACTAATTTCTCTCTTGCGCTTATCTCTCCACTTTGCATTTCACGAAATAATTTACGCATTTCATCATTTTTTAGTACGGGAAGTTTAGCTGTATCAACACCGCAAATTTCTACTTTGTTTCTCGTCAAAGTGTTCCCTCCTATCGGGAGTTGCTGTACAGTGTAAAGTATTTCCTTTGAAGGGGATTTTATGCATGCGGTTTTTTCTTCATTTTTCATTTTAGTTGCCTTTCCTCATACAACTAAATAGAATAAGACCAGCCGTTATATAGGCTGATCTTATTCTTTACACCATTTTATTAAATTCTTTTCGTAATCTTTTTATGATTCTTTTTTCTAAACGCGAAATGTATGACTGTGAAATCCCAAGCATATCCGCTACATCTTTTTGCGTCTTTTCCTCTCCTCCAGCCAGCCCAAAGCGAAGTTCCATAATTTGTTTTTCACGATCATTTAATTGATGTAATGCTTTCATTAGAAGATGACGATCAACAGTAGCCTCTAAATCTTTTGTAATAATGTCATCGTCTGTACCTAATACATCTGATAACAAAAGTTCATTCCCGTCCCAATCGATGTTAAGCGGTTCATCAAAAGAAACTTCTGAACGATTTTTATTATTCCGGCGCAAATGCATTAAAATTTCATTTTCTATACAACGCGAGGCATATGTTGCTAATTTTATTTTCTTTTCCGGATTAAATGTATTCACCGCTTTAATAAGGCCGATTGTTCCAATACTAATCAAATCTTCAATATTTATCCCTGTATTTTCAAACTTTCTTGCTATATATACGACTAGCCGTAAGTTGCGTTCAATCAGTAACGATCTTGCTGCCTGATCTCCTTTTGGCAATTTATTTAAAAGAACTTCCTCTTCTTCTTTCGTTAACGGTGGTGGCAACGCTTCACTTCCACCAATGTAATAAATTTCATCGGTCTTAATTCCTAATTTCAGCAATACTTTATACCAAAGGTATACTAAATAAAATTTTAATTTCATCATATTATCCCGCCTCCCATTATTAAGCAATTACCATTTTTTGCGAAATTAACATTTTCGGATGCACAATACATTGATACTCTCCATTGGTTGACAACTGTTGTGTATTTAACCCAATCAATACTTTGCTGACTACAATAGAACTACCTTCATGATCAATGTGTACACTGTCTGGCTTAACGGCCCATAAAAATTGACTCTCTACTCCTACTGCTCGGAAAGGAATTAAGCGTAATTTTGTCGCCCATCCAGAATCATTTTCTGGTATTTGAGGAATCTCTGTTTTAGAATAAACTTGTTCTGTTAACCAAGCTGGCAAGCAATGTTCTAATGATGAAATATGCATAATCATAACGGGTGTTTTTGTTAACGGATCGTAAAGTTGGTTCCCACTATCAATCAAACCTGTGAGTTCTAGTTCCTCTTCAGCTAATTGAATTTTCAATTTCACAATTTGATCATAGTGTATTTTTGTAACCTCTACGCTTTCAATACGCTTTTTAGAAAAATAATAGATTACTGGAAAACCAAAAACAACAAACAACCAGCTAATTGGATCACCGTAAGAAATAGATTGAGATTGAACCAATCCATTTACCATTTCATTCGTTTGCAAAAAGAAATGAGTGCCAATTAACCCTCCGCCAACCATAAAGGTTACAAAATAAAAAGTAAAAACAGTTTGTGCATAATTTCTAAACGTTGTAAATCCAAAGGCTGTATACACAATAAGTAACGAATACAGCAGTTTCATAATCGGATGTGTCATCATAGAAGCAAAAGGAGTAAAGGCAAAAATAACAATGGTTGAACCTATAAATGCCCCTAACACAAGCCTCCATCTTTTGATCTTCTTTTTTAACACGGTGGCTGTTAATAAAAGTAAAAGAAAATCAATGCAGGCGTTTAACAACCAAACAACGTCGGCGTAAACAACCAAACAATTCACCTCTTTTTTTAAGTTGAGACTAGTATAATGCATATCCAATAGGAAAGTGTGTCAATTTGCGGAGGTGTTTTTTTGTTATTTTGTGCTTTCTAGACATAATCTGTCGGTAAAAAATAAAAGTATATGTTTCATAGAATACTATGCTTTTTTACTTACATATAAAGTGAAATATATAAAGTGAAACTTTAATCAGTGGGGATTTTCTTCATCTCCCACTGATTATCAGCCCTCACCAATCGGACTTTTATGGGCAGCCCGACCCCCACCTAAATTCTTTGCTTTCGCTGAATTTTGAGGTGGGGGTCTTACTGCCCATTAAAGCGGGATAAAATAAAAAAAGACCTGCTTAGCAGATCTTTTCCCTGTATAAAACAAAAAAGGAGCCTGAAAGCTCCTTTTCCTTTATCGTCTACGACGGTTACGTAAAAATGCTGGAATATCGATATCATCTGAATCTGAATGACGCTCATGTACAACCGGCTCTTCACGCTTCATTTCACGTTTTACTTCACGTTGTTTTGGAGGTTGAGCTACTGGCTGTTGCTGTTGTTGCGTGTGGTTCACATTCGGACGAATGATTGGTTTTGGTGGTTGAGTTGCAATGCTATCATCAAAACCAGTTGCAATTACAGTTACAACGATATCATCTTTTAATCCTTCGTTAATAACAGAACCGAAAATCATATTTACTTCTGGATCTGAAGCTGAAGCTACAATGTCTGCCGCTTCTTGTACTTCATATAAGCTTAAGTTAGCTCCACCCGTAATGTTCATGATAACACCTTGAGCTCCATCAATAGATGTTTCTAATAATGGACTAGAAATCGCTTTTTTCGCAGCTTCAGCAGCACGATTTTCTCCATTACCAGAACCAATACCCATTAAAGCAGAACCTCTATTAGACATAATTGTTTTTACGTCTGCGAAGTCTAAGTTAATTAAACCTGGTGTTGCAATTAAATCAGAAATACCTTGAACACCTTGACGTAATACGTTATCTGCTTCACGGAACGCTTCTAACATTGGCGTATTTTTATCAACGATCTCTAATAAGCGATCGTTTGGAATTACAATAAGTGTATCTACATTTTCTTTAAATGCCGCAATACCAGATGCTGCTTGTGTTGCACGCTTACGTCCTTCAAATGTAAATGGACGTGTTACAACACCAACTGTTAATGCACCTAATTCTTTTGCAACTTGAGCAACAACTGGAGCTGCACCAGTTCCAGTTCCGCCGCCCATACCAGCAGTTACGAATACCATATCAGCACCACGAAGCGCTTCTTGAATCTGTTCTTTGCTTTCTTCTGCAGCTTTTTTCCCTACTTCAGGGTTTGCACCTGCACCAAGTCCACGTGTTAATTTTCCACCAATTTGCATTTTTGTTTCAGCTTTTGATAGATTTAATGCTTGTGCATCAGTATTTACAGCGATAAAGTCTACACCTTGTACACCGTGTTCAATCATACGGTTTACAGCATTGTTTCCGCCACCGCCGACACCGATAACTTTTATATTCGCTAATTGATCTTGAGTAGTATCAAACTCTAACATGTCGAAATCCCCCTAGAACCTCATTTTTCGTG
This sequence comes from Bacillus sp. F9_6S_D1_P_5, assembly GCF_054823925.1. Lineage (NCBI taxonomy): Bacteria > Bacillati > Bacillota > Bacilli > Caryophanales > Bacillaceae > Bacillus > Bacillus sp. F9_6S_D1_P_5. Next base: position 212,603 of record NZ_JBTREW010000006.1, read on the forward strand.
TCCAATTTTAATCCCATAAATAACGGAATACACGTTTTACTTTTGACATCATACGGTCATCATTTTGATTATTATTGTTTTGATTACGAGTTTTTTGTTTCGCAGGTTGCTGTTGTACCGGCGTTGGAGCTGGTGCTGGTACTGGTTCAAAATGCTCTTGCTTTTCCTGCACATTTTTTCCACGTAATTTAGCTTTTTGATAAGAATGTTTAATTAATCCCACTCCACTTGTATATTGTGGCTCACGCACACCAATATAATCAGGAGTTGCTATACGAATATTTTCATGTAAAATATCATATGCAAGATCAAGAACACCTGGCATAGAAGCAATTCCACCGGTTAGTACATAACCAGAAGCTACTTGCTTTACTCCTAACTTACGCACTTCATCTTGAACAAACATTAAAATTTCCTCTACACGAGCCTCTATTATATCCGATAATTCCAATTGAGAATATTGTTCTGTTTGATCGCTTCCCATAATAGGAACCGTAAACATCTCTTCTTCAGATGCTGTATCATAAAAAGCATGTCCATATTTCAACTTAATTTGATCTGCATTTTCTGTTGAAGTTTTCAACCCAATCGCAATATCCTTTGTTATATGGTCTCCACCTAATGGTAATACACTCGTCGCTTGTAACTCTCCATCTTTAAAAATAGATAAAGTTGTAGATCCTCCACCCATATCAACAAGGGCTACTCCTCTATTTTTTTCATCTGAAGATATAGCAACTGTAGCAGCTGCTAAAGGCTGAAGGCAAATATCAACAATTTCAAGACCTGCTTTTTCTACACAACGAAGTAGATTATGTAGTAAAGTTCTCGAGCCTGTAATAAGTGTCCCTTCCATTTCTAATCTTACACCGATCATCCCTCGTGGATCGTTAATCTCGTCAAGACCGTCTACAATGAACTGTCGAGGTACCACATCAATAAACTCACGTTCTGGAGCAATTGACACAACTTGTGCTGCATCTAGAACGCGTAAGACATCTTCATTCCCGATTTCACGATCTTCATTTGAAACAGCGACTACTCCGTGACAAGGAAGTAGCTGTACCTGGTTTGCATTGACACCTACCACAACTTGCTCAATGTGGATTCCCACCATGCGCTCAGCTTGTTCAATTGCTTTTTTAATTGATCGAACAGTCTCGTCTATATCAACTATCGATCCTTTCTTCAAACCATTTGATTTTACATTTCCAACACCAATTATGTTTAAGCTGTCATTAACCATTTCACCAATGATGACTTTAACATTGGATGTACCGATGTCAAGACTAACATATATTTCATTGCTGTTCATTCTTTGGCACCTCCTTCTTTATTTATACCATACAACTCAATATATGGAACAACAATCGCAACTTTACTATTTATAAGAAAAATATTCAACGTCTTTATACGTTTCCCTTTTTTAACCCTATATTTTTCTTATTTTTATTTAACATTCATTTAAGAATATCGCAGTAAACTGTGAATAACTGCTTATCTTGAAATAATTCTATTTCAAGTGTAAAGATTACCGCCAAGTATAAGTCTACACTAAGATGTACTCATAGAAAAGTGAAACTTGTACCAATCCTAGTATGAATCTAAGAATTTTTACATATTTTTCATCAAATGAACCATTCTTGTAAATTCCTATGCATCAAGTAGAACGTTCGTTTCGTTTTTTCTACAATAACGTAGTGAAAACTATCGTTCTATTCTTTTTTTTCTTCCGCTCCTATTTCTTTCGTATATGCCCCTACTTCTAAGTCAATTAATACCTTTTTACCCGGCTCAATTGTTTTTAATATAAGTGGATAAGCTTCCATACGTTTTGCGAAATTTTGAATCGTAGTGCTCACTTCATACCCTTCATTCATATATAAAGTAAGGTGGTCCTCATTCGCATTTGTCGGCGAATAACGAATTTCAGAAATAGACCTTAAAATAGTTGGTGTTAATTTTTCAAGCTCAGCAATTAACTCCTTCATTTTCTCCTCTTTAAAAGGTTCAAAAATTGGCGCTGCAACAGGAAGTTTTCCGTTCGGAAGTACATCAAGTGTTTTCCCATTTTCTAATAACGGTTGTAATTTCCCATCTTTGTTTATATAACCAATCGTTAAATATTCTTCAATATGAACATCAATTTTATTTGGAAAACGTTTTTTTACATTTACTGCTTTAATTTCTTTTCGTTTCGTTAAGTTTTCTTCTGCTTTATGTGCTGTCACTCGGAAATAACTTGTATCATATGTCACACCTGATTCCTTCATTACTTGTTCATCTGTCATATAATGATTTCCAAACACACTTATCTTTTTTATATTGCTAAGCGGAGACCGAAAATAAATCAAAAAGAGCACTAATAAAAATAAAATTGATATGTATAAAATCAACCGATGATTAACATTTTTCTTGTTTTTTTTCTGTTGATTTTTTAACTTTGGTACACGATCCTGTAGTTTAATTACTTTACTATTTTTCATGTACGATCCCCCTACGTAACATAAAGAACGGCATGTTCCTCATGCCGTTCTTATCTTCTTATTATAACATAAATGATAATGAGCGGAACGAATAACCGTTATCTTCCAATGATTTCTACTTCTGTATGCATTTCTACGCCAAATTTATCCTTGATTGTTTGTTTTATTAATGCAATTAAAGATAAGACATCTTGCGCACTGGCTCCCCCAGTATTAATAATAAAATTCCCATGCATTTCAGAAATTTGAGCTCCACCTATTTGATAACCACGAAGTCCCGCTTTTTCTATTAAATCTCCTGCAAAGTATGGAATTGGATTTCGGAACACACTTCCTGCACAAGGATGATTCCACGGCTGTGTTTCACGGCGGTAATCTTTATTCTTTTGCATGACACTTACAATTCTTTCACGCTCTCCTATCTGTAATTGAAACTCAGCTTCCAAAACAATACCAGGACGTTTCATTTGCAATACAGATGTACGATAGGAAAACTCCATTTCTTCATGCGTTAACCAGTCAATTGTTCCATCTTCAAACAAAATAAGAGCTTTTGATACTACATTTGATATATCCGATTTATGTGCTCCTGCATTCATATACACTGCACCACCAACACTTCCTGGAATACCACTTGCAAACTCCAGACCGGCTAATCCTTGACGACTAAGTAAAGTTGATAATTTAATAAGGGGATACCCACCACCAACTCTTACTTTGTATTTTTCGACTTCTAAGTGGTCTAATCCTTCTCCTAAACGAATAACGACACCATCTATACCTAAATCAGATACAAGAAGGTTCGAACCACGACCAATTACAGTCCACTTTGTTTTATACTTTTTTACTAACTGCAACGTTTTTTCAATACCGGCAACATGCTTTGGCACAATTAAAATATCAGCTGGTCCACCTATTTTCATAGTTGTATAACGAGCTAACGGTTCATCCACTAACACGCGACCAACATTTGCTTCTATAAGCTCATTTACTAATTGCTCCATAAACAATCTCCCCCATACTAAGTATCCTTATTACAGTAGTATGCAGGGCTTTCACCTAACGTTATTTTTTTACAAGCTTATTCATTACTTCATACAACTTATTTGCTGCATCAGGAATACCTAATTGCCCAGCAGCAAGCTTCATATTTTGTAATGTTTGTGTATCTAATAAAATCTCATCAATGTCACGAATAAGCGTTTCTGCTGTTAAATCTTTTTCAAGCAACATTTTTGCTGCTCCTTTATCGACAACAGAACGTGCATTTTTTTCCTGATGGTTATTTGTTACGTAAGGACTTGGAATTAATACACTTGGCTTACCTAACGCTGTTAATTCTGCAAGTGTTGTTGCCCCAGCTCTTGAAACAACAAGATCTACACCTGTAAGTACTTCTGGCATATTATGAATGAAAGGTTTAATAATAACATTACTCGGATTCCCTTTTTGCTTCACTGCTTCCATCACTTTGTCGTAATGAACTTCACCTGTTACATACAATATTTCGTAACTTTTATTTCCAAACTGCTCAATTGCCTCTACGAAAGCATCGTTAATCGGTCTAGCGCCACGGCTTCCACCAAAAATAAGTACGGATTTTTTAGGAAGAGATAAACCTACTGAACGTTTTCCTTTCATTCCATTTTGATCCATCACTTCTGATGCTCGTGGATTTCCTGTCATGACCACTTTTGATTGTGGAAAATGCTCTACAGCTGCATCAAAACAAACCGCAACTTTATCAACATAGCGGCTTAAAAATTTATTCGTTACACCAGGTACACTATTTTGTTCATGTACAATAGTTGGAATACCTAATTTTGCCGCAGCATATACAACAGGTCCACATACATATCCACCCGTTCCAATTACAATATCCGGATTAAAACGACGAATATATCGTTTACTATCTTGTACACCTTTTAGGAAACGCATCACTGTTTTCACGTTATCTAACGATATTTTACGCTTAAATCCACTTATAACAATGGATTGAAACGGTATACCTGCTTTCGGCACGATTGTGCTCTCTAATCCATTCTCCGTTCCAATATATAAAAACCTTGCTTCCGGATTTAATTTTTTTATTTCTCTTATTAAAGCAAGAGCCGGATAAATATGACCTCCAGTGCCCCCACCACTTACTAATACACGCACTACTAACTCCTCCGCTTCTCTGTTTCTAATTTCAGTCGTATTTATTTCTATATACATATTGTTTCTTCGCGCACATACGAAAAACCCTGTCTTATAAAACAGGGTTTAGTAGCGAGAATGGCGACTTATATTTAATAATACACCTACTGCCATTAACATTAATGTCAAACTTGATCCACCATAACTTAAAAACGGCAAAGTAATACCCGTAACAGGCATCAATCCTGTTACAACACCAACATTAATCATTACTTGAATCGCAATCATCGCCACAATACCTACTGCTAAAAACGTACCATATAAATCTGGCGCTCCTAAAGCTATACGAATCCCACGCCATAATAATAGACTAAATAATAATAACACAAATGAACCACCAATAAAACCTAATTCCTCGGATAAGATTGCAAATATAAAGTCTGTTTGCGGTTCAGGTAAATAAAGAAACTTTTGTCTACTTTGTCCAAGTCCAAGCCCGAATAATCCACCCGGTCCAATTGCGAGTAACGATTGAATAATTTGAAATCCACTTCCAAGCGGATCTGACCACGGATCTAAATATGATGTTATACGTTTCATTCGATACGGTGCTGATGCAATTAACCCTACAAATCCTGCTACACCAATCAAACCAAACATTGCAAAGTGAAAGACCCTTGCCCCCGAGATAAATATCATAATGATACATGTCCCAACCATTACCGTTCCTGTACCAAGATCTGGCTGTAACATAATCATTCCGAAAGCAAGAAATACAAAACTTAGAGCTGGTAGTAAACCACGTTTAAAAGAAGTAATTAATTTTTGTCGTTCCGCTAAAAATTTCGCTAAGAAAATAATCATCGCAAACTTCATAAATTCTGACGGTTGAATGGAAAATGCCCCGATTCCAATCCAACTTCGCGCTCCGCCTCGAACAAGTCCTACTCCAGGAATAAGAACGAGAATAAGAAGAATGAAGCAAACTAGCAAAATTACTTTTGAGTACGTACGCCACACCCAATAATCAATTTTCATAATTAAAAACATAGCCACTACACCAAGACCTGCAAATAGCAATTGCCTTTTTGCAAAAAAGAATGAGTCCCCCATTTTATAAGAGGCCCAAACCGCACTCGCACTATACACCATAACCATTCCGATTGTTAACAACGCAAGTGTAACGATGATGAGAATAAAATCAGGCGTTTTCTTCATTACCCATAAACACCACCTCTTTAGGCAGAAACTTTTGCCCTATGTAACAAAACATCAGTAGGTATTAGCCTACTGATGTTTTGATTTACTTTATATAAGTTTATGCACAGCTTGTATAAAAATGTCTCCTCTTTCTTCAAATGTTTTAAATTGATCCCAGCTTGCACATGCTGGAGAAAGAAGAATAACATCACCATCTGTAGAATGAGCGTAAGCTTTCACTACCGCTTCATCTAAAGTATCGACACTTTCAATTGTATCTAATCCCGCTTTTTCTGCAGCTCTTACTAATTTAGGAGCTGTTTGTCCAAATGTTACAATTGCTTTTACATTTTTGAAATATGGAATTAAATCATCAAATTCATTTCCACGATCCAGGCCACCTGCTAATAACACAATCGGTTGTGTAAACGCAGATAAAGCTTTCTCAGTCGCTAACATATTCGTTGCTTTTGAGTCATTATAAATCTTACGATTGTTAATAGTTGTTACATATTCTAAACGATGTTTAACACCCGTAAATCGTTTTAACACCGCCGTAATCGCTTCATTAGAAACACCCAATAATTTTGCGATACTCATCGCTGCTAAAATATTTTCTAAATTATGTTGACCAGGTAAAACGATATCGCCTACTTCAACAACTTTTTCACCTTTGAAATAAAGAGCATTATCTTTTATACACGCGCCATCTTCAATTTCTTTCGTTGTTGAAAATAGTACTTTTTGCCCTTTACTATAAGCAGATAAAGCCATCACATCTGTATCATCTGCATTTATTACACTATAGTCATTTTCTGTTTGGTTTTTAAAAATATTTGCTTTCGCTAAACCATATTCTTTCTTCGTCCCATGATAATCTAAGTGGGCCTCAAATAAATTTAAAAACGCAGCAATTTTAGGTTGGAACAATTCTACTCCCATCAATTGGAACGATGAAAGTTCTGTAACTACAACTTCATTTTCTTTTGCATCCTGTGCTACTTCACACGCTACAGTTCCAATGTTTCCTGCAATTACAGGATGCTTTTGTCCTTCTTTTAGCATTTCAAATGTAAGCATTGTCGTCGTCGTTTTACCGTTAGACCCCGTAATCCCAACAAATGGCGCTTCTGAAATACGATATGCTAATTCAACTTCCGTAACAATCGGAAGTTGTTTTTCTTTCGCAGCAACTAATATTGGATTAGAATACGGGATTCCTGGATTTTTTACTACAAGAGAAATATTTCTCTCTAACAATTCTAAAGGATGACCACCACATACAACGTCCATTCCTTTTGCTTGTAATTCTGCAGCAAGTACATTATCTGCTAAAGGCTTTCCGTCATTTACAATAACATTTGCACCTAATTTTTGTAGCAACGTAGCTGCTGCATAACCACTTTTTGCAATGCCTAATACAAGAATATTTTTATTTTGAAATTCAGTTACAGTTTTCAATTACATCCACACCCCGATATAAATTCCTAACACAGCTAATAAAAATCCTACAGACCAAAACGTCACAACAACACGCCATTCTGACCAACCACATAATTCATAATGATGGTGTAATGGACTCATTTTAAAGACACGTTTTCCTGTTGTTTTAAATGAAATAACTTGAATAATAACAGATAAAGTTTCCATTACGAATACTCCGCCAATGATTACAAGTAGCAATTCTTGCTTTAATAAAATTGCTACAGCTGCAATGGCTCCACCTAAAGCTAAAGAACCTGTGTCCCCCATAAATACTTTCGCTGGATTCGCATTGAATACTAAAAATCCAAGTACAGCTCCTACAACCGCCATACAGAATATCGCTACTCCAAATTGCTCTTGTGCTACAGCAATAATACTAAACGCTCCAAATGCAATAGCAGCTGTTCCTGATAATAAACCATCTAAACCGTCAGTTAAGTTAACTGCATTTGATCCACCAATAAGCATAAATAGTACAAGTACAAAATATGCCCAACCTAATTCAAACTTAACATCTGTTCCTGGAATCATGATGTATGTGTGGAACGCTTGCCCTTTTCCAATTAAAAAGAACGCAATAGCAATAACAAGCTGACCTACTAATTTTTGTTTTGATGTTAAACCAAGATTTCTCTTCTTAACTACCTTTATGTAGTCATCTAAAAATCCAATCAATCCGTAACCAAACGTCACTAATAGTAACAATGAAACCTCTGCACCTAAATGTTTAAACTTAATCGCCATAATAAGTGAAGTTACCATCATAGATACGTATATGACGATACCACCCATTGTCGGTGTCCCTGATTTTTTTTGATGTGACTTTGGTCCCTCATCACGAATACTCTGTCCGAACTTTAATTTTCTTAAAAATGGAATAAACAATGGCGAAAGGGCAACAGAAATTAAGAATGCTACCCCAGCCGTTACTAATAAACCTTGCTCAAGCACATGTAGTCCTCCTCTCACGTTGTTACTCTTCGTTGTTTAAACGCTCTGTAATTGCTTCTTTAGCGACTTCACGATCGTCAAAATGATGAACGTCTTTACCAATAATTTGATACGTTTCATGACCCTTACCAGCAATAATGATGATATCTTCAGCTTTCGCGTTAGCAATTGCATGGTATATCGCTTCTTTTCTATCAATAATTACTTCATAATTATTCCCATTTGCACCCTGTACCATATCATCTAATATAGCCCCTGGTTCTTCACTTCTTGGATTATCTGACGTATAAATTGCGTGAGTTGCATATTTTGTTGCAACACTTGCCATGATCGGTCTCTTCGTTCGATCTCTATCGCCGCCACAACCGACGATACAATATACATCACCTTTTGCAAATTGCTTTGCTGTTTTTAATACATTTTCCAAACTATCTGGTGTATGAGCATAGTCAACAATAACTGTATAATTCTGTCCACCATCAACCACTTCAAAACGTCCTGGAACTCCAGCTAGTTTCTTTATCACATCAAGGATTGTTTCTAAACTTACACCAGAAACAAGTCCTGCCGCTGTTGCCGCTAGTACGTTATATACATTAAATTTCCCAATCAATTTCATCGTAACATTTACACTTTCATACGGTGTTACAAGCGTAAATGTAGTTCCACCACTCGTCATAACGATATCTTTGGCCATAATATCACTTGTTGTATCAATTCCATATGTTACAACAGTTGCTGCAGTACTTCTCATATATTCCTCTGTTACAGCATCATCGTTATTCAGTACCGCGTACTTTTCACGATTATGATTATAACTATTGCCAAGTTGTGCAAATAACAACCCTTTTGCATGTTTATATTCTTCCATCGTATTATGATAGTCTAAATGATCTTGTGTTAAATTTGTAAACACTGCTACATCGTAATCACATCCGTGTACACGACCAAGATCTAAAGCATGTGACGAAACTTCCATTACTGTGCTATCCACACCGTATTCAACCATTTTTGAAAATGTTTGTTGAAGTGTTAGTGCATCTGGCGTTGTATTTTTCACCTCAAATGTTTCATCACCGATTTTCATATTAATCGTTCCAATTAGCCCCGTTTTATGACCATGTGCGCGCATAATCTCATCCATAATATGCGATGTTGTTGTCTTTCCATTTGTACCTGTAATTCCGATTAAATGTAACTTGTGTGTTGGTTGACCATAAAAATAATCAGCTAAAATCGCTAACGAACGAAAAGTGTTTTTCACAAGTACAACTGGAACGTCAACATCAATTGGTCTTTCCGCAACAATAGCAGCCGCTCCTTGTGCCGCTGCTTGCTTAGCAAAATCATGGCTATCAACCGTATACCCTTTCATACATACAAATAAGCTTCCTTCTTTCACTTTACGTGAATCAGCTTCTATAGATGTGATTTCTGGATTTTCTTTTGGAACAACTGGAAAATCATGCAAACATGATACAAGTGTATGCAACTTCATTTCACTAAACCCTCTCTACATTGTGTATTTATCTCTTTTTTAATAAGCAACACGTTACCTCCTAATTAAGTAAAATAGGAGGTAAGTGCTACTGTGTCTAATAAATAGACTTATTTATAATTGAAACTCTTACGGTCTCAAATTAAGTAACTCTTCTATAGAGAACTCACTTCCACCAATTGTACCATAAAACGTACTAGGTTACCTTTAATTCCCGAAGTAAATTCTAATTTTTGAGCCTTCTTTCACTTTAGCTCCTGCTTCTGGGGACTGTTTAATGACCTTCTCTCCGTCTCCACTTATATCAAGCTTCAAATCGACGAGCTGCGTCTGTAAGTCTTTCTTTTTCATACCAATTAAATTCGGAACCTCCACAGTTGGTATATCGCCCCATTTATATTCTCTCTCAACTTGTTCTGTTCTCGGTTTCACTCCCATAACAGGAAGTGCATCCCTAAGAATATTCCCAACAATTGGAGCTGCTACTACTCCACCGAATTGCGTTACACCTTTCGGATTATCAACAGCAACATAAACGACAATTTCCGGATCATCTGCTGGAGCAAAACCGATAAAAGATACAATATAATTATTCTCTAAATATTTACCATCTTTCACTTTTTGAGCCGTACCTGTTTTTCCACCTACACGATACCCATCAATGAAAGCACCTTTACCAGATCCTTTTGCTACAACATTCTCCAATGCATACCGAACTTTTTCTGAAGTTTCCTTGGAAATAACTTTTCTTTTTTCTACAGGTGTCTTTTTGCTTACAACTTGATTGTTTTTCGGATCAATAAATTCCTTAGCTATATACGGTTGATATAAAGTTCCACCATTTACAGCCGCTGCTACTGCCGCTACTTGCTGGATTGGCGTAACAGAAACACCTTGACCGAATGAAGTTGTTGCTTGCTCGACTGGACCGACTTTATCTAAGTTAAATAAAATCCCACTACCTTCACCTTGCAGATCAATTCCGGTCTTCTGTCCAAAGCCGAAATTACGAATGTATTTAAACAATCGGTCTTTACCAAGGCGATCACCCAGCTCAATAAATCCTGGGTTACAAGAGTTTTGAACTACTTCTAAAAACGTTTGGCTACCGTGGCCTCCTGCTTTCCAGCATTTCAATCTTGCTCCACCAACTTCAGCTGCTCCATCATCATAAAACGTATCTTTCTCTAAGTCTACTAAATTTTCATTCAAAGCTGCAGCTAACGTAATGATCTTAAATGTTGAACCAGGCTCATACGTACTCCATACTGGTAAATTTCTATTGTACACTTCTGGAGAAACACTTTGAAAATCTGCCGGATCAAAACTCGGCCGACTCGACATACCTAAAATTTCACCATTTTTCGGATTCATCGCAATCGCAATCATACCATCTGGATTATATGTCGACTCTGCAATATTCATTTCTCTTTCCATAATTCTATTAATACGCGCATCAATTGTTAAACCTAAATTCAAACCAGCTTCTGGTTTTTTGAAATCATCGCCAACATTAGGCATCCTTTGTCCTTTTGCATCTGCAAAAAAACGCACATGGCCTTCATCACCATTTAGCTCTTTATCATAATATTTTTCTAGCCCCATAAGACCTTGGTTATCACTACCAGCAAACCCTAATACGTGCGATAAAAAGTTACCAAATGGATAGTACCGGATAGAGTCTTCTGCGATATATACACCTTTCAAACTTAATCCTCGTACCTCTTTCGCTTTATCATGTGATATTTTCCTTCCGCCTTTATCTAACCTTACAATTGATTCTTTTTTTGTAATTCTCTTGTAAACCTCATCTTTTTCCACACCTAATACTGCAGCTAACTTCTCTGCAGTCTCTGCTGGTTTTTCAATTTGCCTCGGTACAACAAAGACAGTTGGAGCACTTTTATTCGTAGCAAGTTCCACACCATTTCGGTCTAAAATCTTCCCACGTTCAGGTTCAAAAGTAATATTACGACTCCATGAATCTTTCGCACGATCCGTTAACATATTTCCAAGAAAAAATTGTACATATCCAAGACGAATATCGATGATAGTGAAAATAAGTATACCTGATATGAGTATAAAAATAAGTCTTTTTCTAACTGTTACATTTGATACACGCATATTGGAACAAGCCTCCCTTACGCCTAGCTTGTTCCAATATATGCTTGTACTTATTTAATTAGAACTTGGCTTTTCTGCTTCTTGTTGTGGTTCAAGTGGCGGTACAAGTGTTACACCTAACTCTGTACCAGGTTGCAACAATGTTCCTTCCGGCACACTTTGTTCAGTTACGTATCCTGTACCATTAGGTTTTAGGTTAAGCTTTAATGTTTTTGCTAAATTCATAACATCGCGAAGCGCCCAACCTTGTATATTTGGCATTGTAGGTTTATCCCCCACTAAAAAGACTCGGTCACCCTTCAATGTTTGTTCAGTCGCTTTCGGGACTTGTTGTTGTACTTTCCCTTCACCTAATACGATTGGACGAAGTTTTGCTTTCTCAATAGCTTTTTTCGCTTCTTCCATCGTTTTTCCGGTTACATCTGGAACAGCAGTTTGCTGCTCTTTCACATATTTCTTCGGATCTTTCACTTCATTAGGCTTAATCTTTAAATACTCTAAACTATTCTTCGTTACATATTTAAAAATATCAGCTAAAGGTTGTGCGCCACTCTCATCATCTTTCAACTTCGGTTGTTTAACAGCTACATATACAACAAGTTGTGGGTCATCCATAGGTGCCATACCTAAGAACGAGAATATGTAATTCTCTCTTCCTGTCATATAGCCACCTTTTCCATCTGGAATTTGCGCTGTTCCTGTTTTACCACCAACTGAATATCCATCGACTTTATAGGCAGTTCCCGTTCCTTTAGGCGATGTAACAACACGTTCTAATAACTGTCTTACTTGCGCCGCTGTTGCTTTCGTAACAGGTTTCCCTACTTCTTCTGGCTTATGTTCTAATTTTACTTCGCCTGTTATTGGATCTACAATTTTATCAATTGTATAAGGCTTCATCATTTTCCCATCATTTGCAATAGCTGTTGCAGCTTGCACAAGCTGGATTGGCGTTACAGTAGAACCTTGTCCAAAAGCTGTTGTTACTTGCTGTATTTGCTGATCGAATATAATTGTATTTGACCCTTCACCAGGTAAATCAATGTTCGTTTTTTCATCTAATCCAAAACTATGAATATATTTTCGGAAACGTTCTGGGCCAAGTTTTTGATCCCCTAAAATCGCAAACGCTACGTTGGAAGAACGCTCTACCCCTTCATCGAACGTGATAGATCCCCATCCAGCACCACCGTTATGATCTTTTATTTTTCTGTTTCCGACTTGATATGTACCAGACTGATAATAATCTTGTCCCTTATACACACCTTCATTAATAGCTGCTGCTAGCGTGAATATTTTCATTGTTGATCCAGGTTCAAATGCATTTGCAATTGCATCATTATAAAAATACTTATTATTCTCTTGGTTCGGATCATAACTGGGCTTACTAGACATCCCTAATATTTTCCCTGTTTTTGGATCCGCAACAATTGCTATTAAGCTTTCTGGTTCATAATGTTTACTCGCTTCTTTCATCGCGTCTTCTAAATAACTTTGAATACGCTGGTCAAGCGTTAAATATACATTATCTCCATTTTTAGGTGCCTCTACATTCACTTTCCCGCCGTCAAGAGACACACCTTTACGATCGCCTGTATAAGCTACTTTTCCGTTAGAAGCTCCTAAATACTTATCCAAACTCTGTTCTAAACCAAATCGCCCTGTAGCAATCCCTTTATCATCAGGTCTCGCATGACCTACGACATAAGATGCGAAATCACCGTTTGGATATACTCTTGCATTTTCAGTAATAAAAGATATACCTGGCAATTTTAAAGCTTCTATTTGATCTTTCTGTTCTTTCGTCAAGCCCTTACCTATTTTTCCAAATTCTACTTGACTTCTACCTTCTTTATTTAACGTGGCTAAAATCTTCTCTTCATCTGTTCCGAGTACTCCCGCAATTTTCTTTGCAGTATCCTCTTTATCCTTAACCGGCTTCGCACCTTTTAATTCCGCTACAAGTTTATAAGAGTTTGCATCTTGCGCTAATACATGGCCGTTTTGATCATAAATCGTCCCGCGATTCGCTTCCAGAACTCCTGTTTTACCATGTTTTTGCTGAGCGAGTTTATCTAAATCCTGATTATGCACTGTTCCAGTTGCTTGTATGTAAAAAAATCGGGCTAATAACAGCAAAAAGAGCAGGAGGAATAAAATCATAAAATACCCTGCTCCCTTATTGGTATGAAATTTAGTCATAGTTCTCTTCATTTTCCCTTCACACCTATTGCCTTATTTGAGGCCTTTCACATTATTCGCATTAATTTCTAGCCCGTGTTTTTTTGCAACTTCAGAGATGCGTTCATAACGACTTAACTTCTCTACTTCAGCTTGTAATTCTTGATTTTCTTTTTGCTGCTGTACAATTTTTTGTTCTATCGTCGCAGCTTCTACATTAACTTGATAAAGACCTGCTTTATTTCCAATAAACGCTACACAGGCATACAATAAAAAGCCAATAAACGCTACATACAACAGTTTTTCGATTCTTGTAATCTTCGCTTTAGCTTTTGGCTGAACCATCTGCTGTGGGGGCGTTTGAATCTGAACCTCTTCTTGCGCTTGTTGTTTGTACTTTACAGCTAAGTTACTCATACCTCTCTCCCCTTTTTATCTTTTTTCAGCGATTCTCAATTTCGCAGAACGCGCTCGATTATTTTCTTCTAACTCAATATCAGAAGGTAAAATCGGTTTTCTCGTAATAAGCTTTAGTTTCGGCTTAAATTCATCAGGAATAATTGGTAATCCTGGTGGCAATTGTGGAGTTGTACTATTTCGCTTAAACGTCGTTTTACAAATACGGTCTTCTAAAGAATGGAATGTTATAACACTAACTCTTCCGCCTGGCTTGACCATTTCAATTGCAGATTCCAACGCTTCTTCAAATACTTTCAATTCATCATTTACTGCAATACGGATTGCTTGGAACACTCGCTTCGCAGGATGTCCACCCGTTCTACGAGCAGGAGCTGGAATACCCTCTTTAATTAGCTCTACTAATTCCCCTGTCGTTTCAATAGCTTTATTCTCACGATACGCTTCAATTTTTCTTGCTATTTGTTTTGAAAATTTCTCTTCACCATACTGGAAGAAAATTCTTACAAGTTGTTCATATGACCAGCTATTTACAACATCATATGCTGTTAACGGGGCATCCTGATCCATTCGCATATCTAACGGTGCATCATGATGGTAACTAAAGCCACGCTCTGGTGTATCTAATTGTGGGGATGAAACACCTAAATCAAATAAAATACCGTCTACTTCTGTTATACCTAATTCCTGTAGTTTTTCAGATAAATAACGGAAATTACTCTTTACTGTTATGAATTGCTCACCGTATGAAGAGAATTTTTCTTTCGCATTTTGAATCGCTATCTCATCTTGATCAAACGCGATTAATCTTCCGCCTTCAGTTAGTTGGGATAATAAATAAGAACTATGTCCTCCTCCCCCCAGTGTACAATCTACATATGTACCATCTGGCTTTATATCTAAGCCGTCTACTGTTTCCTTCAAAAGCACTGTTACGTGTTTAAACATTGTTGCACCTACTCTTTTTCCAATTAATTATGTTGAATGTATCTCCTCCTCTAAACGCATAATTCACGATTAGAAAACGAAATACTATGAAAGAACGACTCATTTAACTTGCCTACAAAGGCAGCATACTATACAAATCGCTATTTTCTTTTATTATATACTAAATTTTATCATCTTTTGCGGGAATTTAAATAAAAAACTGTCGAAAAAGATAATAATACGTTTACATTTTGTGCTATTTTGTCATATATTTAAGTATCCTGCATAATTACGATATTCACTATTTTAAAATTGATAATTCAGAAAAATTTCACTTCACAGTAAATTCAACGAGACAAAAATAAAATCCTGCTCCTAAGAGCAAGATTCTATAGTTTTATAACATGATGTTTTCCGTTCCAAGAAAATGATTTTTCCATTACACGATCAACGAAATCTAAACCGTACTGATTTAAATAGTAACATACATTCCACACACGCTCTTGCGGCGCTCCTGATGGGCGGAGTGCAAATTGTATACGACGGAATTTATTTAGTTGCACTTCATGTTTTTTCTCAACATTTCTCTTCAACATTCTTTCCAGCAGTTCAATTTGTTCATTAATTTTGAATTCATTTTTCCCTGCAAATGCACTTAACCCAGGATCTATTTTCTTCACAAATTGTTGTAATGACGTATGAATATCAATTATTTCTTTTTTCGCCTCTACAAATCGGTCATCTATCGGTTCCTCTATTTGATTAGACAACCAATCATCGCGCAACTTATCTACTTTATTTAAAAACGGATCACTTTCTTGCAATTGTAAATCATGCAAATCTGTCGCTATATCCCTCTCTATATAAGTGATTGTTATACGCGGAACGACAGGCGGCATTCGGAAACCGATAGTATGGAAGACTTGTTGTAATTCACTCCAGTAAGCTAATTCTCCTGGACCTCCAATAAACGCCAATGTAGGAAATACATACTCTTGCATAAGAGGGCGCGTTACAACATTATTACTAAAGCGCTCCGGGCTTCTTTCCATCTCATCAATCAATTCCTCATACGAAAAGGAATACGCTCCATCCTTCCCAACAAACTTACCTTGATTGTCTTCAAGTAGCACTCGCTCATTATCAATTTCCATGAATATATGTACTGCATTAGACTTCGTTTCAATAATTGGTTTATATCCTAATTCTTTAATTGCTTCCTGTTGGTTATGAAGCCCCTCTTGTACGTCTTTATACTTTCCTACAATTTGTTTAAAAAACGGAACTTCTAATTTTCTTAATTCAGGATGATGCGAATCGACAAGAATTAAACCAGAATTCACGAACATTTTCATAATAAGATGGCCAAAGAAATCTACATACGTATTTGATTTTCCCAAAGAATCATCAATAAATTGCAGTACATCCTTTGTAAAATTCGTTTCAGGGTATGTTTTAAAAATTTCTTCAATCCACTTTCTACAGTCTTCCAAAGAAAGTTCGGACTCTGAAGCACTCGCCTTTTTCGGATTACGATCATGAAAAATAGTCTTTTTTATTTTTTTATTCTTCGTTACAAAAGTATGATTAATTTCATCCATATCATGGTCTTCACCAGCAATCCAGAAAACAGGAACAACTTTAACACCTAAACTTTCTTCCTTTTCCTTCGCAAGCTGTAAAACTGAAATAATTTTATGAATCGTGTAAAGTGGCCCTGTTAATAACCCAGCTTGTTGCCCAGCTATTACAACATATGTATTTTCATCTCCAAGCGCTTTTACATTTTGAAGTGTAGCTTCTCCCGCTTGTAATTTTGTATTATATTCTAATAAATGCGCTACTAAATCTTGGCGGAAAAACTCCCTCTCGCGCAAATCTTGTACACGCTGTTTAAAAGCATCTTCTGTTAACATATAATCAAAACACGACTGTATCTCTTTTTTACCGTTCATATAGTCCGCTACAACACCTTGTTGCGGAACAGAGATTTCTTTTATCTCCATATAATTCTTCCTTTCGTATCCTGTTCTCTCACCAATCCACATTGTAGTCAATGTTGCACGTAAAAGCAAAGAATTACACTTATACTTTTACTTCTAATCCTTTTATTGCATCAAACAAAAATTGAAGTGTCGGAACGGATCTTCGCTGTTTCTTAGCTTCTTCTAATACATACCCAACAATCGCACCAATTTCCGTTTGTCTATTCGCTCTTACATCTGCCAGCATAGATGATGTATTATGAGACGTTCTTTCACATACGTGACGTACCAGTTCCCATACCATTTCTTTTTCTTCTTTAACAAGAAAAACGACTTCGTGAAATACTTGCTCCATCATCTGATAAAAAAATGGATTCGTAATCAAATCTCCGTTCTTGACTTGTAATAATGCTGTTAATGGATTGATACATACATTAACCACTAATTTTTTGTGCATAACATCCTTCCAATCCTCTTCTATTTGAATCGGAAAATGAGGAAAAGGAAAGCAGTTAAACATTTTTTCAAAATGTATAGACCGGCCGTGCACAATTCCAAACTTCGTTACACCTATCCCAGTATGATAAACGGTATGTATTTCTTCTTTTTTTGCACCATGCTCTACAATTCCAACTGCAATATTTTCATTCTCTATTTTCTGCATAGCATGAAGATGTGACATTCCGTTTTGCAAAAAGATTAATGAGGATTTCCCTCGCACAAAAGGTAGTATGTCAGTTATATGATATTGTTTAACAGCAATAAATATATAGTCTAGCTGCTTGTCTAACATACTTTCTATTGGTAAAACCGGTGGGAATACCGTT
Organism: Bacillus sp. F9_6S_D1_P_5; assembly: GCF_054823925.1. Taxonomy (NCBI): domain Bacteria; kingdom Bacillati; phylum Bacillota; class Bacilli; order Caryophanales; family Bacillaceae; genus Bacillus; species Bacillus sp. F9_6S_D1_P_5. The sequence goes on from NZ_JBTREW010000006.1 coordinate 230,823, forward strand.
TCGCGTTTCCCCTCCCTAATACAAGTTACACCCGTTATATTCAATTCGTCAGCCTGCTTAGCTGTCCTTGTAAACAACGTAACATCTTGATTACTTTTTTGTAAATAAAATGCATATAATAGACCGATAGCTCCTGGTCCCACAACTCCGATTTTCATTATCACACAAGGAACTCATTTGAACACGATACATAAGTCCCTTTTTCCCCTCCCCTTTTTATCCCGCAAACACCCAATTGATACGAGATCATAATTAACTAAAGATGAACAAATGCCACCTCTTCTTCCAATATGTATATACTACTTATTAATATGCTCCTACTCTTAGTTTAGCAAATCCTCAAAAAAATAATAAAAGAAATATACTATCATCTTCATAAAAATAAAAAAATGAGTTATAATATTATTATAAATATTTTTACTTTTCTGCATTCAACGAGACAAGAAAAGGATGTGATGTTATGGGATTCCCAAAAGTTGAGCGCTTGCTCATCAATTATAAAACATTAGACGAGTTTAAAAAATTTAAAGGTTGCGGAGCTCAAGAACTATCCATGTTAGAAGAATTACAAGCGAACATTATTGAAAACGATAGTGAATCTCCATTTTACGGTATTTATTACGGCGGATCACTCATTGCACGTATGAGTCTATACATGAAAAGGAACGGCGGGGAACCATTCGAAATTACAGGTACTTACCTAGAACTCTATAAACTTGAAGTGTTACCAACTTTCCAAAAACAAGGATTCGGAGAAATGCTTGTAAATTATGCGAAAGGGCTGCAGTTCCCAATTAAAACGATCGCACGTATCCATTCAGCTGGTTTTTGGGATAAATTAAATTTCCAGCCTGTATCAGTACCTGATGGTGATTTTTACGTTTGGAACCCAGAAACAAATTTGAATACGGTTACAAACGAAGAGTCTGCATAAGAAATAAAAAAACAGCTACATAGCAGCTGTTTTTTTATTTCTTTAACTTCTCTAATTTCCCATTCGAACGAGCGCTATTTCTTTCTGCTACCATTACACTTCTTTTTTGATCGATATAATCAAGCAATGTTCTATATTCTTCCTCATATACTGATAATCGTTCCAAAAGACTCTCTTTCTCTGTTTGTAACGATTCAATTTGCTGTTGCAACACCATTAAAGAGTTTTCATCTTTATAATTTTGCAAGAAATCAATAACATCATTCAATGTAATTGACGTAGGCTCTAATACCTTCGTCTCTTTCACTTCATAATTTTCCACTTTACGCAGTTGCTTCGCTTCTTCAATACGTTCTTTGTATTGCTTTCTAACGTAAGAATTCCATCTAAAGCCACATGCTGCCGGTGTACGAGATAAATGTCTTCCCACTTCTTTAAAGGCAGATAATTGCGTTCCGCCTTCTCGAATATGCCGGAGTACTACTTCTGCCAGAAGCAAATCTTCATCATCAGTCCAAGCATCTTGTCTTGTTGTCGCCATCTCTCTAGTCCTCCCTATGCATTTTTTATTAAACATATGCAGTTACTAGAAAAGATAGAATACATCAAATGAAGAATAAGACAAAAAAATAAACGTAGAAGATATCTTCTACGTTTATTTCCCGCAATTACTTGCTGATTACTTCTTTACCTTTGTAAGTACCGCATGCTTTACATACACGGTGAGCTAATTTCGCTTCACCACAGCTTGGGCACTCTACCATACCAGGTACTGATAATTTGAAATGCGTACGACGCTTTCTTTTTACTGTTTTAGAAGTTCTTCTAAAAGGTACAGCCATTCTTCCCACCTCCTTAAAAGAAATAGTTATTTTCATATGAAGGCCTGAACCAGTCTTCCGAGTTATTTGTCAAAAAACTTTGCAAGTCCTGCTAATCTTGGATCAACAGTCTTTTCTTTGTTTTCTTCCGAAATCACTTGCCAGTCTTGACCTTGCATCGGTGCTCCACCAGAAACATCATCACTGAAAATTTGCATTGGAATCTCCAAAAGTATATTTTCCTTGATTACGGGCAGTAAGTCAAGTACTTCTCCTTCTAAACAATGAATTTCAGCTTCAGTTTCAAATTCTTCTTGTGAAGTTTGGAACACCTCAGTTGTTTTAATGTCAAATGGTAATGTCACATCTACTAAAGAGCGAGAACATGGTAAAACCATGCTTCCAGTTATATGTAGATGGAACGTAAACTTACCGGAGCCAAAATCAACTCTTCCTGTTACATGAACAGGATTAATTTCACGAATATCTTTCTCGACCTCTTTTAGCTCACTTACATCTACCATCTCATCCAATGTCAATCCTTTATTTCTCAATTTATTCAATTGATGGATGGACCATTTCATATCATATCACCTCAAGGCAACAAACAAAATTATAGCTAGCCATTTTATATTTGTCAATGTTTTTTCTTTACACTATAATGAAGTCATCATAGTAAATATTATATAGAGTATCACGTTTTTCAAAAAGATGCTACATCGAAAGGAGAGATTACCATAAAAGCCAGTGGTATTGTCGTTGAATACAACCCTTTTCATAACGGTCATGATTATCATGTGCAACAAACAAAAAAGTTAACACACGCTGATATTACAATAGCTGTTATGAGTGGCCCTTTTTTACAACGTGGCGAGCCGGCACTCGCATCCAAATGGTATCGTACCAAAATGGCCTTAGCATGCGGTGTAGACCTCGTTGTAGAGCTTCCGTACGCCTTTTCAACACAAAAGGCTGAAACCTTTGCAAATGGCGCTATATCTATTTTAAACGCACTACACGTTTCTGAAATTTGTTTCGGTAGTGAAGATGGACAAATCGAAAATTTTTATAACACCATCTCTGTGCAAAAAAATGAAGAAGAGACTTATAATCGTCTTGTAAAGCAATTTATGAACGCAGGTAATAGTTACGCAAAAGCTACATCTGAAGCTTTCCGACACATTTTACCTTCTGAAAAAAACATAGACATGTCACAACCGAATAACATTTTAGGCTTCCAATACATGAAAGCAATTTTGACGCAAAATAGTTCTATGCAAGCACAAACGATAAAAAGATTTGCATCTCATTATCACGATGAAACTTTTAACGACCAACATATTGCAAGCGCAACAAGTATTCGCAAACAACTTTTTAGCGAAAATAGTTCCTTTACAGAAATTGAGCCTTTTATCCCAAAAGCGACCGCTTCTCTTTTAGCAAGTTATAAGCAAAACTACGGGACATTACATAATTGGGAACAATACTTTTCATTTTTTAAATACAAACTTATGACGATGTCTCCAGACGACTTACGACATATATATGAAATTGAAGAAGGTTTAGAGCATCGTATTTTATCAAAAATACAAACCAATTCCTCCTTCCATTCATTCATGGAATCATTAAAAACGAAGCGTTATACGTGGACTAGATTACAAAGAGCTTGTACACACATTTTAACGAATACAACAAAAGAAGAAATACATAACGCAAATATAGAGTTGCATGCACCGTACATCCGTCTACTAGGCATGTCACGAAAAGGACAAACTTATCTTTCAAAAAACAAGAAAAAAATGGAACTTCCAATCCTTACCCATACAAAAACATTTGACCATCCTACTTTACATATAGAGCGAAAAGCCAATTCTGTATATTACTCCATCATGCAAGAACCGTTACGAACACAACTACTAAAACAAGATGCAACACATCATCCAATTCGTTATGATGAAACAACCTCAAAATTTCTATAAAAAACCTCTCTTTTTCAGAGAGGTTTATTTTTTCTCGCCCATTTTTTCCAAATACATTAATGCATCTTCCAGCGTATCAACTGGCACAACTTTCATTTTTGTTTTAATATCTTTAGCAGCCTCAAGTGCATCTTTATAATTCGATTTCTCAGCACCTTTTTCATTTGGTGCAAAGAACACTTCAGCACCAGCATCACTTGCAGCGACCACTTTTTGCTGAATACCGCCAATCGGGCCAATTTCTCCCTTTTCATTAATCGTACCTGTTCCAGCTATTTCATGACCCCTTGTTAAATCCTCTTCCACCAGTTGATTATATATTTCTAATGTAAACATTAGACCTGCTGATGGTCCGCCTATTTCATGAGAATCAATTTTCACTTTCGGATCTACCACTAATTCTCTTTCCGTAACGATAGAAACACCTATACCAACACGCCCATTTCCATTCGGAATGGTCTTTACATTTAAGTTTTCTTTTAACTGTTTTCCATTCCTCTTGTACTCAATACTTACTGTATCTCCTTCTTTTTTCCCTGTCATGTATTCAATAAATTGCTCCGTCTTTTCAAATGTTTTTCCGTCGACAGCTATAATAACATCGCCAAGTTTAAACTTACCTTCTGACGGCATCCCTTTCGCTACGCCTGCAACCAATACACCTTTATTTTCAAATGAAACCGTACGATTTGCACGTTTGTAAGCATTATAGATCGCTGCATTTTGCGAATCTTTCATCGCATAATTTTGGCGAAATTGATATTCTTCATCACTTTCACCTTTTTGCAATATTTCTTCCGCTTTTGAAATATGTGTATATTTATTAAACTGTGCGGCTATTAAATTCACCACATTTGCTGGTCCCATCGAAACCGTAACAAGCATAAAATCACCAGATTCTTTCGTTCCCCCTTCAACTTGAACGTAAGGCTCTAATTTGGCAGCCATTCCTGGTTTTGTTATATAATACGGTAAACGTACGTAAACAAGTAACATCGCCAATATAACCCCTATTAAAATTGCATATATAAACCGAAAACGCTTAAACATTATGTTTCTCCTTCCACTGCTCAATTAATAAATGAATATTTTCAACATGTTTTTCCGCTTCTACTTCTCCAACTCGAATAATGTCTTCAATGTTTGTAAAAGCACGGGAACTAAATTGTTCTACAGCTGGTCGCATCATTAAATCCGATGCAATTTGCCGATTCATCACAAGCTCATGTTGCATAATTTCAATACTCTGCATAATCACATCATAAATAGACGTAACCTCACCATTTACTTTAATCGGGGATACATCAACAGCAATGATAATATCGGCACCTAACTCTTTCACAACCGATACTGGAATACGATCAATCACTCCGCCATCCACCAATAGTCTCCCATCTATTTTCTCTGGTACAAACACTCCAGGTACAGATATGCTAGCTCTCACCGCCTCTGCAACAGGACCACTTGTAAAAACTACTTTTTCCCCCTTCAAAATGTCAGTAGCCACAACAGCCGTCGGGATATCTAACTCTTCTAAATTTTTATTATATGTAAACATTTTAATCATATCTTTGACACGTTTTCCAGCAATAAATCCCATTTTCGGAACCGTAAAATCTAAATAATATTTCCTTTTAAAAACATTTGCCAGTTTGTATAGTCTTTCAACGTTAGAGCTAGCTGCATAAAATGTACCTACTAAAGCCCCCATACTACTCCCTGCAATCATATGAATCGGTATACCATTTTCCCTTAAAACTTTTATAACACCAATATGGGCAAACCCTTTTGCACCCCCAGATCCAAGTGCTAAACCAATTTTCGGTTCTTTCATTTTTCTCACCCTTTAATTTTTTTCATTCCTTTTTCATACTTATGGTCTAAATTCACTACGTATCCACGTATACTGAAATGAACGTTTTTTGGGACAAAGGGGGATTTACTTACATGTATGAAAAATGGAAAACCGCTTTCCTTACCATATCAACACTGTTTTTAACCTTTTCTCTTGTACTCCACCCCCAAGCTGCTTTGCAAGCTTCCATTCGAGGGTTAAATATATGGTGGGAAGTTGTATTCCCTTCACTTTTACCGTTTTTCATCATTGCCGAACTTCTCATTAGTATTGGTGTTGTAAAATTTATAGGCGTTATATTAGAACCACTTATGCGACCACTTTTCCGCGTGCCAGGGATAGGCGGATTTGTTTGGGCAATGGGAATGGCTTCAGGATTCCCCGCTGGCGCCAAATTAAGCGCTAGACTGCGTAAAAGTAATCAACTAACACAAATCGAAGCAGAGCGCCTCGTATCTTTTACAAACTCATCCAATCCACTTTTTATTTTTGGAGCTGTTTCTATCGGTTTTTTCAATAATCCGAAATTAGGAATCGTATTAGCTGCTGCACATTATGTAAGTAACTTTTTCGTCGGGTTACTGATGCGATTTTACGGCAATAACAACATTTCTACGCATGATAAACATACTACTAAAAAACGCCCTTTTCAAAACCCATTTTCAATCCTACACGAAACACGTATGCAAGAAAAAAGACCAATAGGAAAATTACTTGGGGACGCTATCGTTTCTTCTATTCAAACACTACTTATGATCGGTGGATTTATTATTTTATTCTCTGTTTTAAATAAAATGATTGCTGTATTTCATATTACAGCAGCTCTTTCTTTTATTATGCAACATATTTTATCATTCTTCCAACTAACTACCGAATTTAGTATTCCGATATTATCAGGCATTTTCGAAATGACACTCGGGAGCCAAATGATTAGTCAAATAAATGAAACACCCCTCCTGCAGCAAGCGATGGTAACAAGCTTTATTTTAGCATTTAGCGGCCTTTCTATTCAGGCACAAGTCGCTAGCATATTAGCTGAAACAGACATACGATTTAAACCCTATTTTTTCGCACGAATTATCCAAAGTATTCTCGCTCCTATTTTTACCTTTATATTTTGGAAACCATTTTATGAAAAAGTAAGCTCTTTTTCATCTATGCAAAAAGATATTCCCGTATTTTTTTCCAATTCTTCTTCTATACTGCATGAATTTTGGACATCTTTTATACACTATGGACCGATATTTACTTTATTTTGTTTATATGTATATGTTATTTTATTATTTTTTCGTAGCAACAAAGAAAAACCCCGTTCACTTTAACGGGGTTTGAAACTTTTCTTTTAAAGCACGTTCTACAACAGGAGGTACAAGATCTACTACACTTCCGCCATATCTCGCAACTTCTTTCACGATGCTCGAGCTTAAAAATGAATATTGGTTATTTGTCATAATAAAAAAGGTTTCAATGTTTTCATCTAATTTTCGATTCATAGAAGTAATTTGCATCTCATATTCAAAATCAGAAACCGCTCGTAACCCACGTAAAATTGCATTTGCATTACGCATTTTCGCATACTCCACTAATAGTCCACTATGTGAATCTACTTTTACATTCGGGATTTCCTTTGTTGCTTCTCGAATTAATTCTAAACGCTCTTCAACTGAAAAGAACGGTTTTTTTGACGAGTTGTTTAAAACTACTACGTATACCTCGTCAAATACTTTTGCTCCCCTTTTAATAATATCCAGATGCCCAAGGGTAATTGGATCAAAACTTCCCGAAGAAATAGCTATACTAGTCATTCTGTCCCCTCACCTTCATACTTATAGATCGATATTGCTGTAATGCCGTAGTTCTCAGCTCGCACTTTTACAAGTCTTCCTATAGACTCAGGTAAAACTACATCATTACCATGCTCTGACATAATTAATCCATCTCTATGTAACAATCCATGTTGATCCATCACACTAATTAAAGATACAATTTTTTGATCTTTATATGGAGGATCAATTAATATAAGATCGAATGCTATTTCGCGTTTTATAAGAGCCTTTACCGCACGTTCTGCATCATTTCGATATACTTCAGCTTGTTCCTGTATTCTACAACTTTCTAAATTTTGATGGATTACCTTTATCGCTTTATTATCTCGATCAACAAAGATTGCTTTATCAATCCCTCTACTTATAGCCTCGATCCCAAGACCACCACTACCGCCAAATAAATCCAGCGCGATACCGCCATCAAAATAAGGGCCTATCATATTAAAAATCGATTCTTTTACTTTATCTGTCGTTGGACGTGTTGTATTACCCGGCACTGCTTTAAGTGGGTGTCCTTTACATTTTCCTGAAACTACTCTCATCTGTTGTCACTACCTTTATTTCAATCTATCGAGCAATTATAGAAAACCCTTCTCCATTCGGTAACCGCTACCAAACTATACGATTCCATTCATCTTTCAACGAACAATAGAAGAACTTAGTTTAAAATAACTGCTCTGCATTTTTATGTATTCATCTCACCATTCGCTAACACGAACTATTCGTTTCACTTTATCTTTTTTATCCTATCATAAAATAAAAAAAAGAAAAATAAAAAGCCCAACATAAAATTTAATTTCATGATGTATATCTTCATTTAGATTGGACATAAATAATTATAACAACATCACCTTCGATGTTGTTGCCAACCGCGGAGAAGACTTACGTTTCCCCATAAGTTCTTCCTCCGGTTTCTCCTCTCCCTTTGCCTTCTTACTAGTACATGCTAGTATAAGAAGGGCCCTGCTTTGCAGGGTTTTTTTTCGTTGTCTACTTTTCATTTAAAAAGTGAGATGATACAGTAAAAGAAAGAGGAGGAAAAAATATGATTCAACGCTTTATAGAACTCGGAGAAGGCTACTCTGATTTATATGAATTACTTGAAATTGCCAAAGCAAATCAAGAACGTATAACACATATGTTACAGTTTGAAACGATTAAAAATGAAAAAAAAGTGTGCTCACTTGTTGTAATATTAAAACCAACTACTACTGGTGACTTCCAGCCATTATACATATGTCGTGAAGGCATTCCTGTACTTGAAAATAAAAAAAGTAAACGTGTCCTATTATTTGAAGAAACGGCAGAACAACTAGGAAAAAAAGTGACTACATTTACAGTAAAACCATCCACAACTTTTCCAGAAAAAGAACTGTTTTTCAATCATTTAATTGGTATTTTACGAATGAATAATTTCATTCCTCCAATGAAATAACACTTTATTTCAAGTAAAAAAATCCCCCGCTAAAATTAGCAGGGGATTTTTTCTATTAACTATAATCGTATTCTTTTGCCCGATCAGGACGAGAATTTTCAAATTCCGTTTTTAAATACGGGCGGTACGACTGTTCTATCTTTTTCACAAAAGGAAGTTTGTTCAACTTTTGCATCATATGCTCAATTTGTTCCATATCACAATATACTACTGCATATTTTAAGCGTTTTGATATGTAATGTATGTTACCATATTTCCTTAAAATCTTGGCATGTTTCAATGAATGTAAATAAACAATCATACTTTGTCGTTGCCCGAACATAATCTTCTCCATCTTCTCCTTTTAAAAACATATATTTTATATTTTATGAAAACCAATCAGAAATTTATGACATTACAGGACAAACTCTGTATACGTTTTCTTCTATCTTCTAAAAAACGGGGTGATTTACCCCGTTTTACAGCCGCAACCCCCGCCAGTACCACAACCGCCACCACAGCCACCAGCATCGAAAAATGGATTTCCTGTTGGAACTTTGATGGAAGAGGACACCTCAGAACCGATTGCTACACTAACTTCATCTAACAACTTTTGTAAAGCCGTTTCTACTCGTTTAAAAGCTGCAATCTTATCATGTAAGTCTACAGAACGTTTTAACTCCCTCATTTTCGTCGAAACGAAAGTATAGTCAGGATGGTATTTACCGAAACGTTGCACTTCCTCATATCGTTCTTTCATCGCTGTAAATTGCTGAATCAACGTCTGAACTTCCATATCTTCATGTAATTCTTTATAACACTTACGATAATCTTCTGCTATATCTGAACAGATAATCGCTTTTGCAAGCTGCTCTGCCTTATCTAATATTAATACGCTTTCCAGCGTCGCTACAATCATGAGTGACACCTCCGAGTATTCATCATACCACATTTAGAATAGAACTACTAATTGAAGTGTCTCACTAAACAGAAAGATATCATTCTAACTATTTTTATATAATGTCCACACAAATTTATACATTAATATGTTCTGCAATATTATATTTAAGAACATCCCATTTCCCACTATTTTCGTTCACATAGCTAATACATGCATTTTTTAACGGTGTCTTAAACGAAATATCTTCCGGGGCAATTGCATGTAGAATTGCTTTTATCGCATGTGAATGGGCTACAATGATAATACGTTTGCCAGAATGAGCCTCTGCAACATCTTTTACAGCAGCAAAACAACGAGCTACAATCTCTTCATCTTGCTCCATACCTTCTACTTCCCCTGCTGCAATTAATTCCCTAACAGTCGCAACCGGCTTCCCAGAAGCTTCACCAAAATTACGTTCAACAAATCGCTCATCTAATAAAATTGTTTGTAATCCAGTTGCCCCTGCAATTTCCTTAGCTGTTTCGTGCGCTCTAATTAACGGGCTACTAATAATTACATCCCATGCCTCCGCTTGCAAAGCAGCTGCACTTTGACTCGCTTGCTTCTTCCCCACTTCATTCAGCGGAATATCTTCACGTCCCTGAATAATCTCTTGAAAATTCCAATCAGTTTGTCCATGTCGTACTAAACAAATTTCCGTCATGCTCATGCTGCAACTCCTTTTTAAATAATCCGCTTCTATTGTATCAAAAGTTCTGCATGACGGACATAGTTTTCCCTTCCAATTATGTTGTATTTTGCTGCTTCATATACTGAAACATATCGATCATAATGGAGGCAACTGCCAATTGATTTTGGAATTTCTCAACTTTATCTGGTATCGTTTTTTTGAAATGTTGCATAGCCGCTAACTCAAACGCCTCTTTTTCTTCAGGGTTTCTTGTTAGTTTTCTATACCAGTACGGTTGCTCCCTAATATAGCGAGATAAATCCTCATCATCCTTTATAAACTCCATAATTTCTGCTCTCATCCGCTTTCCCCCTAATCCTTCTGAAAGAAAAATGGATTATTTTCGGAAGTACTCTCTTCTTGCTGCGCGGGCTTCCCTTGAAATTGTTGAAAAGCTTGTTGCACACTACCGATAGCTCTCGTCACATTTGCTAAATGATGTTGCATTTGTTCCACGTCTAGCTTTTTAAAGAAAGAAAGCATTTGTCCCATCACATCAGCAGTTTTATCCTCTTCAGTTCGAGTATCTTTTTCTTTTCTTTTTTCTTTTTTCTTTTCTTTTACTGAAGAAAAAGCAGGTGCTCCATCCGGTCTAAAAGTTGCCCATATCGGATCTTCTTCACCAAGTAAATACCATTCTTCATAAAACTGTTGCCAAGTTTTATGACCACTTCTAACTTCATGAACCATTTTAGGGTGATGGTTTACAAACTCTTTAAACTGTTGAACCGATGGATGTAACGGTCCTTTTGTTGTCGGCATAATCCTCACCTCTTCATGTATATCTACTATATAATAAGAAAAAAAAGGCGCATGGTTCGCCTATTTTCAGACGATTCATGCACCTTTTTATCCTATTAATTGCATGCGGTAACATTCCCACCTACAATACGGGTAAATAGCCGAGAGATGTACATCCCTCTACTTAAACTCCACTTTATTTTCGAATAAAGTTTTGTGTGTAAAATTTATCGTATACCCCGACACCTAACCCTGTAAATTGTTCATTTAACAAATTCTTTCTATGACCTTCACTATTTAACCAACCTTGCACCGCCGCAATTCCATCACTATGTTGCGCAGCTATATTCTCACCCGCAAGTTGAAATCCTACTTTTCCGCGCTGCAGGCGATCTCCTAACGTACCTAGTGTAGGTGAATCGTGTGAAAAGTAATTATTATCTTTCATGTCTTTACTATGACCAATAGCCACATCTGCCGTTTGTTGATCCCATGTTAATAATGGCAACTCATGACGACTTCGAATAATATTTGTTAAATCAAAAATTTGTTGCATATTTCCATTCTCTATTTGTTTCATTTTCTCTGGAGTTAATGGTTGTTCTGCTAGTAATTCACCTGAATAAACAAGCTGATACGGTCTTTGTCGTAATAACGTTTCGTCATCCATATACCGAACACCAACAAGCTCATGTGTAAAATGATCAAAATATAATTGTGCCCAGCCATCTTCTACAGGTATTAATGGTTGTTCCATCACTTCGGTATCAGATAACTCAAATTGATAACTATTCTTCCCTCTTTTTAACGAAATCTCATGAGAGAGTGGATTCTTTTTATACACATCTTCATACTTTTCATTTATATAATAAGGCGGTACTTTAACTTGCTCACCCGCAACATACGCCGTTACAACTTTACGTTCAGCAACACCAAATTGAACATACTGAGCTAAATCTTGACTGTACACCCACCATTCGTATCCGTAAGCAGACGGCTCTATTCGAGAAGGTTCTCCCCATTTTGCTAATAAATTTTCAGAGTCCCCGCCAATCATATTTAAAACCGTATTTGAAGAGTCTTCATTTACTTGCTTTTTCTTTTTCACAATTTTATTTTCTTGCTTTGATTGAGATGGGGTTAATATATATTGTGAAACGAGTAATTTCCCGTATAAATCAACAGCTAAAATTAAAACTGTAATCATTACGATACGCAATAATTTCTTCAATCGATATACCTCCTGCACAAAACATAAAATTGAGATATACACAAATCCTTTTCTTTCCTTTTTTGTGTGTACCGTACTCTTTTCACTATATCATATTTTCACAAAAAAAGTCTGGATTATCCCTTTTCTCTCAATATGAATTGCACTTTCTTATTATTCATACTATTATAAAAATAATAATGTAACATTAAACAAGGAGGTATTATATGCAATTTACAAATACGAAATTTAATGGGGTAGTCGTTGATTTAACACTATTAACAGAGATTATGGAGAAAAACCATTTTGTACTTGCTGGACAATGGGATTATGAACGAGTTACATACGATTATAAATTCGAAATATTAAACGATGTTTATTATTTACGCGTACAAGGTTTAGCTGTTGAAGGTGACGTTGGTAGTAGACATGCTGAAATAAAGCTACTTCCTCCCTTATTAGGCAAACATTATTATCCTCACGGCGTTGAATATGGTGATGGTGAGACTTTCCCAACGAATGTACTTCAAAAAAGCGAACAACTCCTACAAAATGTTGAAAAAGAATTAAAAGAATTCCAAATCATTGAATAAAATAAAAACGAGTGCATCATACTTGATGCACTCGTTTTTATTTCCAGAGTGTTGGGAAACCCTGAAGGGGTTCCCAACACTCCGGAATCTTTTTTGATTTTAGTGAAAGAAAACAATATAAAATCATAGAATTTAGAAAATAGCCCACCACTAACCCCTTTTTGGTTAGATGGAGGGCTATTTTTTTCATGTTTTGACAAGCAGCGGTGAGGTAAGCTTGCATTTGGACAG